>JAFLTH010000083.1:0-1649 GCA_022510525.1 Lachnospiraceae bacterium
AGAGATTAGGCACCACCATCATCTACGTAACACATGACCAGACAGAGGCTATGACACTGGGTACCAGAATCGTAGTTATGAAAGACGGTGTTGTTCAGCAGGTAGATACACCTCAGAACTTATATGAGAAACCTCAGAACCTCTTCGTTGCAGGTTTCATGGGATCTCCTCAGATGAACTTCTTAGATGCTGTTGTAGAAGTAAACGGTGATACCGCAGGTCTTAAACTGGCAGGCAAGACCATTCCGCTTCCGGCTGATAAATCCAAGAAGCTTATCTCTGGCGGTTATGCAGGAAAGACAGTTACTTTCGGTATCCGTCCTGAAGATGTATATGATTCACCTGAATTTGTTAGCTCTGCTAAATGTGTATTTGAATCTACTATCAAGGTTTACGAATTACTTGGTGCAGAAGTTTACTTATACTTTGATCTTGCTGAGTTCCCGATCACTGCAAGAGTTGATTCCCGTACAACAGCAAGACCCGGAGATTCAGTTAAATTTGCATTTGATGTTGAGAAGATTCACGTATTCGACAAAGAGACAGAGCAGATTATTACAAACTAGTCTATGTATGATAAAAAGGTGTTCCGAATCTGGAACACCTTTTTTAATGCACTTAAATATGAGTGTATGAGATTCTTACTAATTTATATTTATAGAAAATTTGTATAAACGAAATAACGTTTATACTTGCACAACATACAAAGCTGTGATATACTCAGCTCAAAGCATATTTTCTATGTGCAGGATATTCATAGTTACATTTCCTGTATTCTAAAAAAACATCTTTGTCATCAAGACAATTCTAGAGATTCAGAAAATTCATGCTTTTAATTCACAAATATAATAAAAGCAGGAGTTTTCAAAGATACTCCTGCGGACGCACAGGAGGAACTAAATATGGTACATGACATTACATGGAAAGATTACTTTTCGGATGATGAGCGCTATGCTGACCTCATCAACGGAATCGGATGTGGAGGAAAGCAGATTGTAACGAAAGATGATTTGCAGGAGCTTGACAGTCAGACAGGAATAAAAATCCGAGATATGGTAAGAAAAGCAGCATTTGGAGTAAATTTTGCGATTATCGGAATAGAAAATCAAGAAAAAGCGGACTACTCCATACCTCTTCGCAGCTTGGTATATGATGCCGGAGAATATGAAAAACAGGCTGCATCAATCCGTAAGGAAATCAGGCGTAACCATAAAGGATTGACAGATGGGGAATACATGTATGGTTTTCGAAAAGATAGCAGGCTGCATCCGATAATAACATTTATACTATATTCAGGACAAGCGCCTTGGGATGGTGCTAAGAAGCTACATGATATATTGGACTTTACGGACATACCGGATGGCCTCAAGGAAATGACACCTGATTATAAAATAAATGTAATAGAAATAAGGAAACTTAAGGACACAAGTGTATTTAAAACAGATGTGCGTCAGGTGTTTGATTTCATCCGCTATTCTGAAGATAAAAATAAACTTAAAGAGCTTGCTGATAACGACGATTATTATAAGAACATGGAATCAGATGCATATGATGTAGTAGCGAATTACACTAAATCAGATGATCTGATAGCAATAAAAAAGTATTATGAAAGAGAGGATGGTAGTATGAGTATGTGTAAAGCAATAAAA
>JAFLTH010000083.1:1749-14701 GCA_022510525.1 Lachnospiraceae bacterium
AGTATTATGAAAGAGAGGATGGTAGTATGAGTATGTGTAAAGCAATAAAAGATTTGATTGCAGATGGCAGAGCGGAAGGAAGAGAAGAAACTATGATACTAACCGCAACCCGTATGCTTTCAGCAGATAAATACACACTGGATGAAATCTCCAATATTTCCGGCTTATCCATTGATGAGACAAATAAATTGCATCAAATAGAAAACAATTGAATTTGTTACATATATCTGATATAATCCACATTGTATAGATATATTTGCACGATTTGTTAAAAAAGAGAAGGAGGATAAAAATGAGCAAATTAGCAAGCAAAGTAAGCAAACGGATTATGGCTGCTGCATTGTCAGCTGCGATGATTATGTCAAACATGACTGTTTTTGCAAGCGAAATTCCTGCTCCTGAACCACAGACAAAAGCTGTCGTGGAAGATGGAGAAATATTTGCTGAAGAACTGTCATTGTTTGATGAAGAAGTAACAACGGTTGAAGAAGAATCAACCGAAGAAAAAGTTCTGCCCGAAGCAGAGGCAGTCAATGACGACTCTGCGATAGGGGGGGGGTATTTCGTTATTAGAAAATGAAGATGAATATCCTGTCACCATAGAAGTTGAGAATTCTGATGGAACAGAAACCCTCACAACTCATGATCTGGCAGGTGTGGAACTTGGATTTTCTGTAAGTGGAGAAGAGAAGGCTACCTATGTAATAGATGATGAAGAGTCTCTTCAACTTGCAGCAAATACCTACAGCGTATCTATAAAATCTAATAACAGTTATATACAGGGCGAAGCCGGAACGATTGCAGTTGATGCCGACTCATCTGAGATAACTGTTTCTGAATCAGGAAATAGTATAAAAATTACTGTTTCCGATTATGATAGTGAAAAGGTTATTCATAAGTGGGAATTCACTGATGGCGAAGAAGGAGATTTTGCACAAGCATTCCCCTATAATAGCGGAACACTTTCTGATGGATGGTTTAAAGGTCTTAAAATTACCAAAGCAAGAACTCATGGAAATGCAGATACCAATAATAGTGGTAAATTTGCTTACCTGTCTGATGGTAGCGTAATTCGTGTGCCTGTAAATGGAAAATCTTCAGTATCAGTCACTACTAATTATCAAGCAGCAGGAACAATTAGTAAAACAGCTGATCCTCAGGAAGATAGTGAAAAGGTTGATCTTCCAACCGGTAGCGGTAAAGTGCCATATTCATACAATGAAGCGGAAGCGGGTTATGTCTACATTGCTACTACGGGTACTTCTTATCTTGAAAATATTGAAGTGACAGAAGTTAAAGAAAGCGGCGGAGCAACTGGTCCTTTTGTTACGAATGAGCTTATAAATTTCACATATGCAAATTCAACCTCAGCTCCTGCACAGGATACTCCGGTACCCAGCATAGACGGTCTTAGCGTTACAAATATTGCATTTCATGATTGGCAGCATGGTCTATATGCTAAAGCCGCCAATGCAACCATGACACTGAATCTTGAAAAAAAGGCAAACATAACAATACAAAGTTGTACTCATAATAATAAAACAGCAACTGTAGAAGCAACTTCGGGTAGAGTGGCTGTTGACAGAACGGTCAGTGATCCAATATTTACTGTATTGGCAGCTGAACCCGGAGAACTTACTTTAACATTCCCTACGACTGCATTTTATATTCACAGTATTGATGTTGATTATGAAGGTGATACAGCTACGGGTGATGCCTATGAAGAATTGTACATAGTAAATGTAACAAGTGGCGGTAACGGTACTGCAAAAGCAGATAAAATATTGGCAAAAGCAGGAGAAGACACAGTAACTTTAACCGCGGAAGCAGATGCCGGATATACTTTCCAAAAGTGGGAAGTAGTAAAAGGCGATGTAACAATTGCTGGCAATAATACATTTACCATGCCGGCATCAGATGTTGAAATAAATGCCGTTTTCAAGCTGGAAGGCGCACGTTTTGAGTGGAATTTCGCAACGGATGATGAACTTACAGGTGAGAATGGTGTAGTTATAGAAAATGGTAAAGAGAATGCAACTGATGAAGTATATGGACTTAAGATTGATGTATCAGCAACCGGTAGCAAATGGGATTCAACAGCTTCAGGAGCAGTATCCGTAACTGCCGGAACTAAAATTTCAGTTCCTGTAAATGGCGTAATTGGTGAAAGCGACGTAGAAAATAAGTACATACTTACTGTTGATGCAAGTACTGATGCTTATAAAGTAAATAATCAAGCAGCTGCAAGTGCCGGTAAGAGTATATTTGTATGTGATGCTACAGATGGCATCAATATTGATATTACCGGTGCAAATACCATAGCTTACATTAAAGTAGCGCCGTTTTATTATGCTGTAGCCGGTAAGATTGACTTCCTTTCCGGTGCTAGTACAATGACCGATACCAAAGGTCTTGTGGTAAACAATTTTAAACACCATGGCACCTCGCATGGTATATGGAGTGATCCTAATTTAAGTACTGATGACTCTACAGTTGTGCTTAGCTTAGCTAAGTCGGCAACTGTTACAGTTGTGGTTTGCTGTTATGGTGCAGGAAAAGATGGAACTATGACCGCTTCATCAGGAACGCCTCTTAAACCTGCGGAAACTTCTGAGAAGGAGGGTAATCAGGTTGGTACAACCCGTACATTAATGGAGACGGATGCAGGCGATCTCACCCTGACCTTTGATAAGGATATGTATGTACACAGCATCACAGTTGAATATCCTGAGGTAGTAGATCCCAGTACCAGAACCATTGACGTATGGGATTTAGCTGCGAATGTACAGGCGGACGCAGCTCCATTTGTGTATACAAACCATATAACTCCGGCTAGTATGAAGGCAGCTAATATTGTGACATCCAATGGTACATTAACTTCAGGTACCAGTGCTACATTCGGCGATCTGACAATGTATACCGGTTCGAATGACCGATTCTATACCGATATTAAAGACACTGATATGCCACCTACATATGATGGTATGGGTAATTGGGGAACTTATCAGGCTGGCGATTATAAGGGGCATGGTGGATTTTATTGTAACGGTGCCAGCAACGGTAGTAATAGAAATCTTGAAATCGCCAATGTTCAGGCTGGTGATAAAATTGTAGTTTACGTGGGTAATACAAGTAATAATACTGCACGGATTGACTTTGAAGGAAGATCCGGTGCGGCTGCTGGTCAGATGGATTCTTATGAACTTCCGGGAGCTGCTGGTAAAAAGTTTGAATTTGTTGCAGAGAATACCGGTGCATATAGGATTATACAGACTACTGGAAGCGGTAAACCTATATATTACAGAGTAATGAGGATTCCGGGTGTGGTTGTTACCGGTAGTATTAATTGGAGTGGATTAAGTGTACCTTCTGATTATATTGTAAAATTTGTCAACGATACTAATGGCAAGGAGACAGTAGCTAAAGTAGAGGATAATAAATATACTGTTACATTGGCTCCCGGATTCAACTATACTGCAGTATTATCCGGTGCAAGCGGATATGGTTTTACTGCATCAAGTAAGTATATAGAAACAGAAGATGCACAATACAGAAGTGGTTTAAGCGGTAAGGATCTTGTAGTAGAGGGAAAAGATACCTATACTTATTCCGGTAAGCTTGTTGGATTTGCAGAGGATTATGATATAAGTGGTCTTGTTATAACCATGCTTCCACCGGAAGAATCTACAGCTGATTCAGTGCTGCTGACAATTGATAAAGAGGAACGTAAATTTAGTGCAGCTTTGGAAGTTGGCGAGGCATATACTATCCAGATGAAAGGTGTAGATGACTATGAAGTAGTAAGTGAGCTGACTATCAATAAAACTGATGATTATGAAGCTGATATTGAAGTGGAATTGAAAGATAAGCATTTAGCATCAGGTAAATTCATTCTTTTGGATCATACTGCATTGCCTGTAAATGTTACAGAATTAAAGTTCACTATACTTGATGAAAAGGGTGCTGAAATTTCTAACTACACTTATGAGGCAACTGTTACAAATAATGGCTATTCCATAAGATTAAGAAATGGTTCTTATATTGCCAAAGCAACAGTGGCCGGTGAGAGTTACTCCACTGGAACGCATGTGGTTATAGACAATGGCAAAGTAGAAAAGGATTTGATGTTTAAGCCTAAATCTACTGATACATCTACACTGCCTTTTAAAGCTGATATCTATGTAGGATATAGCGATAAGGATGCAGCTGTTAGCTATGCAACTTTAACTGAAGCTTTGGATGCTGTTAATAGGATG
Source organism: Lachnospiraceae bacterium (assembly GCA_022510525.1). Taxonomy (GTDB): domain Bacteria; phylum Bacillota; class Clostridia; order Lachnospirales; family Lachnospiraceae; genus UBA3282. Next base: position 6,006 of record JAFLTH010000083.1, read on the forward strand.
ACACGAGTTAATAATGAGCGTATTACAGTTCATATTGCTCCCGGTATTTATAGAGAGCAGATTACTGTAAGTGCTTCTAATATAACTTTTGTTAATGATAATCCTGATAAGACAGTATTGTTGACTTGGTATTATGGTATAGGTTATACGTATTACAGTGCGGATGCAAAAGGTTTCTACGATCCTTATAGAGCATATGATCAGTTTGATAAGAATATTGCTGCTAAATGGGGTAGAACAGTATGGGTTACCGGTGATTCATTCCGCGCAGAAGGAATTACTTTTGAAAGTTCTTTCAACCGATATATTACAGATGAAGAGATTGAAGATGGTGTAGAGGTTGATGCTAAGGATTTCCCAAGAAAATACGGCGCTGATGTTAATAGCAGATCAGCAATTGAACGTGCCTGCGCTATGTATATAGAAGCTGATAAGGCAGAATTTAAAGACTGTGGCTTCTACAGTGCTCAGGATACTCTGTATACTCCGGAAGGCGACTATCATGGATATTTCAAAAACTGTGTAATAGAAGGTAACACTGACTATATCTGTGGTGGCGGTGATTATGTATTTGATGGCTGCGAACTTAGTTGGAAAGGCTACAGCGATAATAAAACGCAGGGCGGATATATTACTGCAGCCAGACCGGCAAAAGATAATGTAGGTTATCTGTTTAGAAACTGTATTATTACCGCAAATGGATATACCGTTGCTCCCGGATATCTTGGAAGAAACTGGGGAGCTGATGCCAAGGTAACATTTTTGAATACTAAACTTCAAAATGCAAACCTTATAGCAGCCAAAGGTTGGGATAAGATGAACGGTGAACCGTCAGAATCCGACTTCAATGAGTATAACACTACTACTACAGATGGTGTTGCAGTAGATACATCAGGTCGTGTAAGACCTATACTTACTGCGGATCAGGCAGCAACATATACCGCGGAGAAATATTTTGGAGACTGGATACCTGCATATTATGTTGCAGAAGCTGAAGGCAATGTAGAGTTTGTAGAAAATCCGTCACTTAGCAGTAACGCAAAAGACGGTTTAGCTGCATCAAAGGTAGGAAATATCCTGACAGTCAGCTACTCACTTGGTACTGCAAACGACGCAAACGATGCATCAATTATTCGTTGGTATCGTGTAGATGGATCAACAGAAACACTTATTAAGACCACTAATGCATCTGATAAGAGTTACCTTATTACAGAAGCTGATGTTGGCATGAAAATTAAAGTAACAGTAACACCTGCTGTAAGCAGCGGTAAATCAGGTGAAGCAGCAAGCGCTGCTATGGAAAGCGCTGTATTGGAGGGTTATGATGAAACCGTAGAGTTTTCTACTCTTCCGTCCATAACCAGCGATGGTAACCTTGATATACCTCATCCCGGTGATGTGCTTACAGCTAAGTATTCTCTGGATTCTGCCAACTTGTCAATGGATAAATCTAAGATCGTATGGTATAGAGTAAAAGACGGAGCGGAAACTAAGATAACAGAAGCTGAGGCGCCTAATAAGACTTATACTATTGCTGATGCTGATGTAGGATACTGCATCAAAGTAGAAGTAACGCCAATTAATGCTCATGGAACCAGCAACGAAGCTGCGTCATATACGATGGCGGTTGCAGTAACAGCTAAGGACTTGACCCCGATCGGAGTTGAAGCACCTGTAGCTAATCCGGATCCTAGAGAAGGAGCGATTGACGTAGGAAAACACGTTAAATTGTCTAGTGCTACTAAAGGTGCACAAATTTACTATAATATAAATAGCAACGCTGATCCGACGAAGGATAGTGCTACTCTTTATAGTGATGCAAGCGATGGAATAGAAATTAAACGTAATATGGTTAAAGATAACCACGTCGTAATTAAGGCAATTGCAGTAGCAGGATCAGAAGAAAGTATAGTTGTAACATTTGATTACACGATTAATGATAAGAGCAGTGAAACTCCTGAAACAGGTGACGGAAGCGGACTGGTAGTAAAATTAGTAAATGGCAAGAATTACACATACACCGGAAGCGCAATCACGCCTGAAATCAAAGTTACCAACAATAGTTTACCGCTTACGGAGGGAATTGACTATACAGTTAAGTACTCCAACAATGTCAAAGTTACAACTAAGACTCCGGCTAAGGTTACCGTAACAGGTAAAGGCAACCTCAGCGGAAGCGCATCCGATACATTTAATATTGATCAAAAGAGTCTGAATGATAGTGATGAGACCGGATTGGGAGCAGTAGAAGGTGATACTGTATATGTAGTTTCAGGCTCTAAGGCAACACCTGTACTGAGCTATGGCGGTGTGAAACTGACCACTAAGGACTTTGATATAACAGATGGAAAAGACACTAAGTGGACGGAAGGTAAGGTAGACGGTATAACAATTAGCGGTAAAAACAACTTTAAAGACGATCGTACACTTGATGTAGTTGTTTTATCCAAGGAAGATCAGAAGAAGGCTAAGATTAAAGTTACGCTTAAGCCGGAAGCAAACCAATTAACCTATAATGGTAAAGATCAGGAACTTCCTGCAGGATGCCTTACTGTAACCAATGCCGCAGGCGATACACTGACTGAAGAGGAGTATATTGTATCATATCCTTCAGACATAAAGAGCGCAGGCAAGAAGAAGATTACAATAATTGGAATCAGCCCTAGATGCGTGGGAACCGTAAACAAGACTTACACCATCAAACCTGCAAAGGACGGAACAGTAGTAGAAGCTATGTATGGTAACAAGCCTGTAAATACTGAAAATACGGTGCTTGATTTCGTAAGTACGGGAGTTACCTTCAATTATGCTATTGCGCAGGATGACTTTGAAGTAACGTATGATGACGAAGCAATGGTTTACGGAACTGATTATAAGATTACTTACAGTGGAAACAAGAAGCCGAACGTTACTGCGAAGTTCACCATAGCAGGTCTTGGCAACTATAAGGGATTAAAGAAGACATTCGAATTCAAGATTGGCGAAGCTAGTCTGGGCAGCGAAAACCTTGAGGTTATAGTTCCCGACAAGTTATTCACCAAACCTAAAGCGTTCAAGTCCACACCGTATGTAATTGAGACACTTGGCGATGGAAATACTGTACTGCTTAAGTCATCCAGTTACAAAGTAACCTACTGGAAAGATGCAGAAGCAACGCAGGCAGTAACAGAAGTTGCAGCAGGTGATAAAGTATATGTTAAACTTGAAGGTAAAGGTGTTTATAAGGATTCCGTAATAATAACTGATGAGCCATATACGATTGTAGATGGCGATAAGGACCTTTCCACAGCCAAGATAGCATTCTATGATGCAGCCGGCGCTCCAAAGCCAACAACCAAGTTTGCTTATACCGGCGAAGAGGTGAAACCTGCTAAGATAGAGATTACATTTAAGGATAAGGCTAAAACAAAAGTTGAGCTTACACTTGGCGATGACGGCAGATATAGTAATGATGATTATGAAGTACAATTTGTTAATAACGTAAACAAAGGAAAAGCAACTGTAATCATTACCGCAAAAGACTCTAACAGTAATGAAAGTGTAGGCGGAAAGACCGCAACCTTCAGTATTGTTGCAAAGAATTTGAAGAATCTTACCGATCTCTTCAAATAATCCTAATCCTGCTTTTGACAGATTTAGCAGTCTGCCAAAATATATACACAAAAAGGCGCATATCCGAAAGGTTATGCGTCTTTTTGCTTGCACCAAACCTTAAAATGTTTTATCATAATTTTATATAATTATATTTTATAAAAACAAGTGAAAGGCAGGTCATGTAATGATTTCCAGTCAGGTGATAAAAACCAGCATAGATGAGTTAAAGGCAATTTCCAAAGTTGATTTGTGCGTATTTGATTTGGAGGGTAAAATAGTTGCAACTACTTTTGAACCTGATGATATATCGCATGATTTGATTGCCGGTTTTACTAATTCGCCGGCGGATAGCCAGATAATAGGCAATCACCATCTTATGAAAGTTTTGGATGAAAGCGAGCTGCTTTTTATTTTGGATGCAAAGGGTACCAGTGAAGATGCTTACATGATCAGCAAGATTGCTGTAAGCCAGTTGCAGAATCTTATCATCGCATATAAAGAAAAATACGACAGAAATAATTTCTTTCAAAATCTCCTGCTGGACAATCTTTTATTGGTGGATATATATAATCGTGCTAAAAGGCTTCATATTGAAGTTTCCGTACCGAGAGCCATACTCTTAATTGAAATGGAAAAGGGTAAAAGTTCTTCGGCCGCTGAGCTGCTTAAAGGAATGTTTTCTTCTCATTCAGGTGATTATATTACTGCCGTAGATGAGGATAATGTTATTCTGGTAAAAGCAATGGACAATGTAGATGACTATGCTTTATTAGAGCAGGTGGCGCACACAATTGTCGATATGATAAATATGGAAGCTATGATGAATGTCAGAGTTGCTTACGGAACAATAGTCAGTGAACTGCGGGATGTTTCCAAGTCATATAAGGAAGCCAAGATGGCACTTGATGTAGGCAAGATTTTCTATGCGGAAAAGAAAGTGACTCCATATAATAAACTGGGTATAGGAAGACTTATTTACCAACTTCCTAACAATCTGTGCCGCATCTTTATGGATGAGATTTTTGGTGAAAATATACCGGATGAACTGGATGAAGAAATCCTTACCACTATTAATAAATTTTTTGAAAACAATCTGAATGTATCGGAGACTTCCAGACAGTTATTTGTACACAGAAATACACTGGTTTATCGTCTTGAGAAGCTGGAGAAAACCACCGGTTTGGACATCCGTACTTTTGATGATGCATTAACATTCAAGATTGCGCTTATGGTAGCCAATTATATGAAATATATGGATTCGATTAAATAATGATGGTTTAAATGTCAGATAAGAAATTATCTGGCATTTTTTATTTTTGCAAAACATATACATATAGTAGAGACCTTAAACCAATTTTTAATGTTATAAGTCAAATACAGAGAGGTAAGTATATGTATCAAAAAGAAATTGTCTATTTAAACTTATTTGAAAACGATATAAAAAACGGCTGCGTAGGCTATCTTAAGATAGAGCAGAGACAGGAAAACTATTATATGGAACTTCAGGTAAAAAATATTCCGAATATATTTGCGGGGAGTTTTCCGATACGTCTGCAGTGTGAAAACGACTGGAAAGAAGCCGATATGCTTGCAATCAATAACGGTTACGGCAGGTGGATAGGGATTATGTCTGAGGCGGTTGCAAGGGTGGAAATTCTTTTGACGGATTCTCATAGGATTAAGGGTGAAAGCAAAAAAGCGCAGACTAGCGAAGCATTAGTCAGTATGCACACGGAGCCGGTTGATTATATGCAAGCAGACGAAGAACAGAAACAACGCAGTCAGTCAGAGGTCGTCATAGAAGCAAAGCATATAGATAATAGTCAGCAGGCAATTGCAGAGTCATCTGGCCTAAATCAACCAAGGTCAACAACTACAATAATAAAAGCAGAAAAAATTGTCGAACCTATAAAGACTACACAACACAGTGATACACCACAGGAACCCGCAAGCGAAGCCCCTCCGCTATATGAAAGCAAATGGGAACAGCTTCTTGCTACATATGACCAGATCCATCCATATGGTGATAACCGCATATATGTCAAACTTGAACCGAAGGATTTTGTTGTTCTTCGCTCAAACTACCAGCATCTTGTAAACAATAGTTTTCTTTTGCACGGATTCTATAACTACCGTTATGTTATTTTGGGAAAAGAAAAAGACTTTTACATTGGTGTACCCGGCGTGTTTTATGAGAGAGAAAAAATGGTTGCGCTTATGTTTGGATTTGAAGCGTTTGAATGTGAAGGCGGTGATGCCGAGGAAGGTAAATTCGGATATTATCTTAGAAAAGTAGAAATTTAAAACCGTGCGCTCAATGTCGAACTCGACTCATGCACGTTACCTTTACAGTTAACTCCGCCAGGCACCCTTACGGCACATGGAAGGTTCCACTTAGTGCTGCTGTGTTCCCACCCTGACACGGTTCATGGATTCCCATTGCGCAAGACCCAAACTTCAACGCCACTTATAAAGGGCAGCTGCACAAAACAAAGCCCTCGATAAAGCATCACCCCTACTATAGCGGATTGTAGGTACAGGGCACCGCTACCGCCCCGGCTGCACGGTTTTATTAGTATACTGTTTTTTCGCGGTTTTGTCAACTACGGGCCGTTTTTATTCCTCGCCCTGAGCTCTTTAAAAAAAGTAGTGAGCAACGCGGAGCATTCTTCTTCAAGAATACCTCTTTTTACTTTAACCTGATGATTAAACTGCGGCATCTCCAAGATATTAAGAATGGAGCCGCCACACCCTGCCTTGGGATTCATACTGCCCATTACAACCTCGGTAATCCGTGCCTGCACGATAGCGCCTGCACACATCTGACAGGGCTCAAGGGTCACATACAATGTGCAGCCCTCCAGTCTCCAGTCTCCAAGTTTTTTGCTTGCCTTATTTATGGCCGTAATTTCTGCGTGGGAAAGCGTATTTTTATCAGTGTTACGTCGATTATAACCTCTGGCAATTATTTTGTCCTCATACACTATTACACAACCTATTGGGACCTCGCCAAGGGCATATGCTTTTTGTGCCTGTTTGATTGCGGCTTTCATATATTTTTCATCAGTATTCATAATTTCACCGGTTCCATTGTCTGATTATTTCCTATAAAAGCTATAGCAAAATTATTATCTCACAAATAATATTTCATTTCAATGCGCCTCTGTTACCATTCTAATTTTGTCTGGAACAAAGCTTTTTCAGGAAGCAAATATACATTTTCTGCTTTGCACTCATCCATATAGGTATAGTAATCTACTACATAAATATAGACTGTATCAGTATTTCTTCCGTAGGTAGAATATATTTGTGCGTAGCCGCCTTGACTATTAAGTATTTTTCCGTCAGCATCCGTAATGGCAACAATATAATCTGCACGATCAGCTCCTTCAGGAAGAATAATTTCTGCGTTGATTTCATAGTTTGTTTTGGTAACGGTTGATATGCCGACACCATCAGAATTGGTTTCGTTAATTTCTATAGTTTGAGCAGAAGCCTGATCGAGTGTCACCGGTACCGTAAAACTCCAGGGCCCTTCATAATATTTATTGATTGCATCTTTAATAATACTTACTTCGCCTGTATCAGGATGGGTAATTTTTATATCTTTGAATTCGTTAAGCTCTCCCCAGAATTTATCGATTGTAAAAGAATAAATGAATTCCGGAGGTAGTTCATTCACTGCAAGTATATCCATTACAATAGATAAATCCACTCTTATTATTCCTAAGAATGTATTGCTGTTAATATAATTGCCTTCAATTGAAGTTGGTATTGGCAGTCCTTCATCTATTGGTTGCGATATTAACTTGGCAGGATATTTTTCGGGATCAGCCTGGGTGAAGTCAAAACTCTGAGTGCTGTGCATATTGAGAATATCATAGGGAAGGATATATTCCTCCATATTTTTTACCCGGTTAAAATCCTCCGGAAAACCTTCTTCACAGTAAAGCTCAAGAGAATAGTATAAAGCCATCTTGGTATAAGATGCCTCGGATAGCGTTATTGTTACTCCATCAACAGTCTGTGAATATGAGTCTGAATTCATAACAATTGCATTTTCGCTGAAATTACCCGGATATCCTACATGGGTTTCAATCTCATTAAAAATTCTTCCGATAAAAGGTATCTTGGCAGCCATTACGGGATTGTTGAAACCTATTAATCCCAACACCAGTACAATGGATGCTGCAAGACCTAAATATATGCTTATCCGCGGTTTACATCTTAAAATATTACTTCTATCACTTTCATTTCCCATCTCTTTGATTTGTGCATAAGCATTATTTATTTTTTTCTGTACTGCAGAAGAAATATCTGGTGTAAAATGTAGAATTTCATGTAATTGGGAATCAATAAATTCGTCTTTCATGATTGAGTACCTTCCTTTCCATATAAGGGTATATATCCGTCTTTTAACAGTTTAGATTTAAGTTTTATTTTTTCTCTATGCATCCGGCTGCGTACCGTACTTTCTTTCATATGAAGGATATCTGCAATTTCTCTTGTGCCGAATCCTTCTCCATAGTAAAGCTGGAAGCAGAGCCTGTTTTCCTCTGAAATATATGAAAGAAGTTCATAGAATCTATATAGTGGAGTATCCGGAGCCTGTGTATGCGCTTCGGCGTCAGGTGTGATTTTCTCCAGGGAAACATATTTTTTATTTTTAGAGTAAATATGGCTGCAGTTGTTAATAAGAATACGCATCAGCCATGTTTTGAAGTAGCGAGGTTCTTTCAACGAAGAAAGATGCTCAAATGCATCCAGAATCGTATCCTGCATTGCATCGGCAATATCCTCTTCCTGTGAAAAAAATCCGTGAGCAATTCGAAGCATTGAGGGTTGATTAATATCCATCAGTTCCAGAAATGCATCCGTATCGCCGGAGATGGCCTTTTTGACCAGTGACAACATATTCTCTCCTCCATTCATATGTATAATTGTATCAGCTGTACAATTATTAGAGAATTAAAATATTGTTTTTGTTGCAAAAAATTAGATAAAAAAGTTGACTATAAATAAACAAATCTATATAATTTGATTCATATGGAGATGTACCCAAGTGGCTGAAGGGTCCGCACTCGAAATGCGGTAGGTCGGGC
>JAFLTH010000084.1 GCA_022510525.1 Lachnospiraceae bacterium
AGAAGAAATCATGCTTTGGATTACAGATTTGAAAGGAGATTTTGACAATGATCAGAAAAAATAAATGGCAGTTAATTATATCTTCGGTTATTATTATATTACCTATTGTGGTAGGACTGTTTATATGGAACTACCTTCCGGAACAAATTGCAATTCATTGGGGTGTTGACGGCGAACCGGATGGATGGAGCGGCAAAAGTTTTGCGGTTTGGGGTCTGCCCTTAATCCTATTGGCATTGCATTGGATCTGCATTTTCTTTACGGCTCACGACCCGAAAAACAAAGAGCAAAGCAGTAAGGTTTTTAATATGGTATTATGGATCATACCTATTATCTCACTTATAGTATGTAGTTGCTCCTATGCATTTGCTTTAGGAAATGATATCAACATTGTTATGATATGTCGTGTCCTTATTGGCATTATATTTGTTATAATTGGTAACTATATGCCAAAATGCAAACAAAATTACACCATAGGCATAAAAATTCCATGGACGCTTCAAAATGAAGAAAACTGGAATAAAACACACCGATTCGCAGGAAGAATCGAGGTGTTGGGCGGACTCCTTATTCTGGCTACTCTATTTATACCTATGGAAAATTTTATTTATGTACTCATTCCATTAATATTATTGATGGCTTTTGTCCCAATAATATACTCTTATGTTTATTATAGAAAGCAGGCACATTTATGAATGAAATATTAAAACAACTATCAGAGCGCAAATCCGTCCGTGTTTTTGAAGAACGCGAAATCAGCGCTGCGGAAAAACAGCAGATTTTGAATGCTGCCTTTATGGCTCCTACAGCAGGGAATCAACAACTTTATACGATATTGGATATTACAGACCATGCTTTAAAGGAAAGGCTTGCTATAACCTGTGATAATCAGCCTTTTATTGCAAAGGCGAAAATGGTTCTTATTTTCTGTGCAGATTGTCAGAAATGGTATGATGCGTTTGAAGGATGCGGCTGCGAACCGCGTAAACCCGGCGTCGGAGATTTGATGCTCGCTGTAACAGATGCCGCAATTGCGGCACAAAATGCAGTGACGGCCGCCGAAAGTCTGGGAATTGGTTCCTGCTATATCGGAGATATTATGGAAAATTGCGAAACTCACAGGGAAATCCTGAATCTGCCGCCGTATGTGTTCCCTGCGGCAATGCTTGTTTTCGGATATCCGACAAAGCAACAGATGGAACGGCAGAAACCTGAACGTGCTGCAATGCGTCATTTGGTTCATGAGAATACCTACCGCAGAATGGACATTCAAGAACTGGAGGCTATGCTCGCTTATAAAGCTGCAGATAAGCCGTGGGCAGACTGGATGAACGCATTCTGTGAAAGGAAGTATAATTCTGACTTTTCAAAAGAGATGACAAGGTCGGTGAGGACTTATTTGGAGAATTTCCTATAGTTTATAAACGGGAATTTACTCCTTTGTTCTTCGCTGATATTCCTCAATCAAAACCGGCTGAATCAATGGATATGTCCATTTTGTTGGTAATTCATCAAGCAACACTATTTTTTCTATTTCACTATGTAATTCCTTTTCAAATTCTTTAATATCAGCAAAATAAAGCATACCATATGATTCATTGCCGGATTCATTTACTCTGGTTTTTCCGATAACAGAATAGACACATATTTTTTTAATACTAAAATCAATTGCCCCTGTTTCTTCATTTAATTCTCTTTTGGCTGTATCCAGTATGGTTTCGTTTCCTTCTCTACGACCACCCGGTACTTCATAGGTATCTCTTTCTTTGTGCTTGCAGAACACCCATTTACCCTGTGATTTTGATATGATTACTGCAAATTTTAATAGTTTGTCATCTACATCTTCATAGAATTTGACTTCCATAGAAACCTCCCGGAATTTAATACCCAAAATCTATTCTAACCAACCTTTTTTCATTGGGCAATTCATTTTCCGTTTGCATTATCTTTTTATAGCCAACTTGACTTACTGCTTCAAGTAAAGTACTTTCGTCAATTTGGTGGTGTACCTCATCCAGGCGATCAAATACGTGTATGTAAGGTGAATTAGAAACAAACGAAATATCGTTATCTTTTTGTATGATACAAGATATATATTTAGGTTTAACTTGTTCAAGTACCCTCTGAAAACACTCATAACCAACATACTCAATAAACAAGTTTGCAATCAGCAAATCCGCATAAGTCAATTCCTTTATATCTTGCGTCAAATCAGCTTTAATAACATCCAGTACTCCATTTAATTCAGGATAACGACTTATGCAAGATTTCAAATAACTTTCATTTATATCAACTCCATAGACCTTAGTGAAAATATTCGTATCAATATGTTCGAGTCCATTTCCGCCTGCTACACCTAAGATCATAACTGACTTAATAGGATAAGAATAAAACTGACTTTTCATCATTTCATTCAACATCTGCAGTTGAAACACACTATCCAAACTCATATGTTTCTCATATGATGTTAAATCAATTTCTTCCCAAGGATTTTTCATATTTGTCATCTCTTACTTTTTCGCATTTATGCATATAATTTTAAATATTAATTATCATAATTACGCTTTATTAATTAACTATCATTTGCGCCAAGAAAATTGCTAATACGCCTAAGAAAATACTTGCACAAACATAGCCTAAAGCAAGCATAGTCTGTCCATTTTTCATCAGTTCAGTGGATTCATATGCAAATGTAGAAAATGTAGTGAACCCGCCGCAAACTCCAACTCTTAACATTAATACGACTTGAGGATTAAGTTCACTGTTTTTTACACTTAATGCAGTGATTAAGGCTATCAAAAAAGAGCCTATAACATTAATTGTCAATGTTTTTATTGGAAAAGCATTATCTGCTCCTATGGGCAAAAGCCCAATCAGATATCTGCAAACCGTACCGATAAATCCACCTATGCCTACTATAATACAATCCAACAAGTTATTCCCCCCTAAATTCAAATTCTCACATCATACTTCTTTATGTATCCTAAAATATATTATATAAATCTATTTCTCATCAGGCAAATATTTTTATTTTCAACCTTTTCCTTATAATACCTTATAATATACAAAGTGACAATTTTCTCTTTTATAAAAATAATAATCAATGTGAGATTTTTATAAAAGAATTTTCGTCTAATATATGTATGATGAAAACAAAGGACGCTTTGTTGGAATCTGCGATCAACTGTGCGCGCAGGAGGACTGTTTTATGCAGAGCAAAGAAACTATAAATTTGATTAAAAAAGCGAAAAGCAAAAATCCAGATGCTTTTGTAGAACTTATGCAGCTTCAAATGAAAGATATGTATCGAGTTGCTCTGGCTATTCTAATGAATGATGAAGACGCTGCAGATGCTATACAGGATACCATACTTGTCTGCTGGGAAAAAATACATACTTTGAGAAATATTGCATTCTTTAAAACCTGGATGACTAGGATATTGATAAATAAATGTTATGATATCCGCAAAACCAGAGATAAAACAACGGATATCAATGATTATGAAGAACCTGCTGTTTATGATGAATATAATCTGGAATTGAAAGAGGCGTTATCTTCATTAGATGAAAAATATCGTATCATCATGACCCTGTTTTACAGTCAGGGTTATCATATTGACGAAATATCAAAAATTCTAAAAATTCCTAAAAGCACGGTGCAGACACGCCTAAAACGAGGCCGTGATAAACTAGCCAAAAACTATTATGGAATTGAGAGAAAGGGGTAAAAATTATGTTTAGATTTAATATTTTATTACAAGATGTCGATGTGCCGGAAGTTGTTCAAAAGAAAGCGGATATTGCCTTTTCAACAATCAGAACGGAGGAAAATAATACAATGAAAAAAGTACACTATAAAGCTTATGCAGCAGCGGCTGCCTGTGCGGCTCTCGTAATTTTTACAGGTATATCAACCGGATTTTGGAATCGTTTGGATTCCAATTCTCAGGAAGACGAAAACGAAAGTATATCAACAATAGAAAATATGTTTACATTAAAGGTAATGGCCGCCGAACTGGAAGAAGGCGAGCCTGTTGTGCTTAATGTAGGTGGTAATGATAACTCCTCGGTCTTAGGAGCCACAGATAATGGGGAAATAAGCTATTGCATCAATGCCCCTTTTACCTGTGAAGGGGAAAATATCGAAACTGTTACATACAGTGTCAATAATGGTGCATTTCAAATCGTTCAGCCAACGAATGAGAGTATAATTGTTGATGGTCAGCTCTATAATTATGAGATGAATACCGGTCAAATCGGTGGATACTATAGTGAGGAAAACAATGGTTTGCCATCAAGGTCTTATAAAACGTTTTTTTATAAATCTTTTACACTGGATTACGATACACAGTCAGATGATTATACATGGATTAACATTTGTAATGCACTTCCATATGACTCAGAGACATTTAATCTGATATGGGGCGATGAGAGCTCCGCTCAGGATACAAGTAATGGTATCAATAATCTACTTGACAACACGGTAATCACATGTACCGTTAATTATTTAGACGGCACTAAGCAATCAGCTGATATCCTGGTTGGCAGCCAGATTATCAATGACCCTGAACTTGGTGAAACCTGGTGCATCTCTTATGAGCTAAAAAAATAAGCTTTCATAAATACCTATATATATTTTAAATGTATAGAATAAAATACAATTTTTTTCATAAATAGTATAGACAGAATAGGAAAATATGTTATAATAATACCAATAACAGTAATGATTACTATTTTTAAATAATTTAATCAAGGAGGGCACGATTATGGCACAGAGTAACACAGCACAAGTTGACAATTTAGTATCTTTATTAGACGGATATGCAACCAAAGGCGGTCATCACTTAAATGTTAATGTATTAAACCGCGACACTCTTCTGGATGCACAGAAACATCCTGAGAATTATCCTCAGCTTACAATCCGTGTTTCCGGATATGCAGTTAACTTTATCAAACTGACACCGGAACAACAGGCAGATGTTATCAGCCGTACTTTCCATGAGAGCGTATAAAAGGTTAAGTAGTAATTAGTAATAAAATGCATACAACTCCGGATGTGAAATACATTCGGAGTTGTTTTTTTTACACTTCTAATTTATTTTTTATTGTAATTTAAATTTCATTCATTATAATGTGATTTACTATTGTTAAAATTATGCACAATACAATATTTAGTATTGACTTCGCACTCTCTCTGTTTCTAGAACTGTATGTTGTATACCCTAAATTAATTAACGTTATTTCGTTATTATTTTTCTACTTGCACAACCAATGAAAATGTTTGTATTGTGGTTACATTTATGATATAAAGGTTATAAAATAGTTTTATTTGTGATATTTCGATAATTTTTATCCAATCTATATTTATTTCTATTTATTTACTTATCTAATCTCTTATGAAAGGCAATTCTATGACAAAAAGAAAAAACATATCTCCGGTTTCTCCGGATAAGACAACTATTATAAAACGCAGGGTAAACTGGCATGAGGCAGCTGCCTGTGCCATAAGAATAGAGTTACGAGACTATGAAGAAATTTTGGAATTTCAGAATGAATATGTACTTGGGAAAAATAATTACAGGATAGATATGCTTATAATCAAAAAACTTACTTCAGAATCAATACCAAAAAATATTGCAAGGATTTTTCAATCCTATAACCTGTTTGAATTCAAGGGATTAGGGTCTTCCATTAGTATTGCTTCATATTATAAAACTATTGGATATGCCGGAATCTTTATAAGTCGGACAAATGAAACAAAGCACTGCACTGCTTTAGATGTTACTATAACATTTTTAAGTTTCTATTATCCCAGAAACTTAATAAGACATTTAATTAAAGAAAGAAATATAGAAGTTGTAAAATCGTCTCCCGGTATTTATTATGTCGAAAAAGAGACATTTTTTATACAAATTATCGTTACCAAAGAACTGCCGGCAGATGAGAATCTATATCTTCGCTGTATGACTAATCAACTTAAGGATAGCAGATTAACTGACCGACTTGCTGATGACTATGAAAAGCATATGGATCAGGAAATATATACTAAATATTTAAACCAGATAACACGGGCAAACAACACAAAGAAAGGAGAATCTACTATGGTTTGTGAAGGACTTTTTGAACTCTATGGTACAACCTCTCAGGAATTCTATGATCGCGGCAAAGAGGAAGCTAAACAGGAAGCAGAGAAACTCTATCTGCCTAAAATTGATGAATTAGCTTCATCTAACAGGCAGCTATCTTCACAGAACGATTATCTCAAAGAACTTCTGAGACAGAATAACATTTCATTTAACCTAGAAGAATGCCAGCAATGTTAACACAGTAAAAAACGGCGTGACCTCCGTCACGCCGCAATACTTTTATTCACAGATTCTACTTATATCACATATTTTACTTCTGTGCAACATCCTTCATTGAGAAGCTTATTCTTCCCATCTTGTCTTTTCCAAGGCATACTACTGTTACCTTATCGCCAAGTGTCAGCACGTCCTCTACGTGGTTGATTCTCTCCTTAGCAATCTTGGAGATATGAACCATACCCTCTTTACCAGGTGCGAATTCAATAAATGCTCCAAATTCCTTAATGCTGACAACCGTACCTTTGAAAATCTGTCCTTCCTCAAAGTCGGTTGTGATAATTTTTATCATATCAACAGCCTTGTCCATCATCTCCTGCTCGGTGCCGCATACCGATACCTGACCGTCGTCTGTGATATCAATCTTAACTCCGGTACGAGCAATGATTTCATTGATGGTCTTACCGCGCTGTCCTACCACATCGCCAATCTTTTCAGGATCAATCTGAATGGATATAATCTTAGGCGCATACTTGCCAACTTCTTTTCTTGGTTCTGCAATTGCGGGAACCATACAGTTTGCCATAATAAATTCCCTTGCCTCACGGCATCTTGCAATTGCACCTTCCACTATAGGTCTGGTCAGACCGTGAATCTTGATATCCATCTGGATTGCAGTAATTCCGTCATGTGTACCCGTAACTTTGAAGTCCATATCTCCGAAGAAGTCTTCCAGTCCCTGAATATCTGTAAGAAGAACGAAATCATCATCCGTATCTCCGGTTACAAGACCGCAGGAAATACCTGCTACCATTTTCTTAATTGGTACACCTGCTGCCATCAGTGACATACAAGATGCACAGGTGGACGCCATTGATGTGGAACCGTTGGATTCAAAAGTTTCCGATACGGTACGGATTGCATACGGGAACTCCTCTTCTGAAGGAAGTACCGGTACCAGCGCTTTTTCAGCAAGTGCTCCATGTCCTATTTCCCTACGTCCCGGACCGCGGCTTACCTTGGTCTCACCTACCGAGTAGGAAGGGAAATTATAATGGTGCATGTATCTTTTAGCTGTAATATTTTCATCAAGTCCGTCTACTCTCTGTACCTCGGATAAAGGTGCAAGTGTAGTAACATTACAAATCTGTGTCTGTCCACGGGTAAACATCGCTGAGCCATGTACTCTGGGGATGATATCCACCTCTGCTGCCAATGGACGGATTTGCGTCAATTCTCTGCCGTCAGGACGTTTATGATCTTTTAATATCATCTTGCGTACTGTCTTTTTCTGATACTGGTAAACAGCCTCGCCTAATACTGCAAGATAATCCTCATTTTCTGCAAAGGCCTCTTCCAGTCTTTCGGTAATCTTTCTGATGTTCTCTTCGCGAACCTGCTTTTCGTCTGTAAATACCGCTTCTTCCATCTCATCAGGCGGAACAATCTTTTTGATTGCCTCAAACAGCTCGTCCGGTATTGCGCAGCTCTCATAGCTGTGTTTAGGCTTACCTACTTCAGCTACAATCTTATTAATGAATTCAATAATAGTCTGATTGATGTCGTGCGCCTTGTAGATAGCTTCAATCATTCTGGCTTCAGGAATCTCGTTGGCTCCGGCTTCAATCATTATAACTTTCTGAGAAGTAGAAGCGACGGTAAGCTGCATATCGCCATTGTCCCACTGTTCCTGAGAAGGGTTTACAACAAACTCTCCGTCAATCATACCTATCTGTGTCATAGCACAGGGACCGTCAAACGGAATGTCTGAAATACATGTTGCAATCGCCGTACCAAGCATAGCTACAAGCTCAGGACGACACTCAGGGTCAACACTCATTACCATATTGTTCAAAGTAACGTCATTTCTATAATCTTTCGGGAACAGAGGTCTCATAGGTCTGTCGATAACGCGGCTTGTTAAAATAGCGTTTTCGGATGCCTTTCCTTCCCTCTTATTAAATCCTCCCGGAATCTTTCCTACTGCATATAATTTTTCTTCATACTCAACACTACATGGGAAAAAGTCAATTCCATCTCTTGGTTTCTCTGATGCCGTTGCCGTGGACAATACCGTTGTGTCACCATACTGCATAAAAGCGCAGCCGTTTGCCTGTTTACCGACTCTGTCAATGTCAACCCGAAGTGTACGTCCGGCAAGCTCCATTGTGTAACTCTTATACATAATCTTCTCTCCTTATAATATGCAAAAATAAAAAGGAAAGGCGGAAAAGCCGGTATAGTCCGGCCTCACACCCGCCTTTTATCTTTTTATTTTCTAAGTCCTAATCTCTCAATTAAAGTACGATATCTCTCAATATCCTTATTTTTCAAATAAGTAAGCAAGCCACGTCTCTGACCTACCATTTTAAGAAGACCTCTTCTTGAATGATGGTCCTTGGGGTTAACTTTTAAATGCTCTGTTAATTCCTGAATCCTTGCTGTCAGGATTGCAATCTGAACCTCCGGTGAACCTGTATCACCCTCTGTTCTTGCATACTCTTTTACAATTGCCGCTTTCTTTTCCTTAGAAATCATAATTTTCTCCTCTCTTTTTAAACCGCCTGATACTAAGACCGGGTTGGAGTCTTCCCGTATCTGAGCATAGGCTGAAATTCATACTCTAGTATTTTATCACTTGGTGTGAGTTTTGACAAGAGAGAATTTTATTGATTTTCTTTTATTTCACAATAATTCATCAGTACCGTCATATTAATCCATCTCAAACACCGGCTCAATATACTCTCCATTCCTGCTTACCGCAAAATGCAGGTGCGCTCCGGTAGAGTCGCCGCTAATGCCAATTTCTGCGATTTTATCACCCTTAGATACATTATCACCCTTTTTAACCAGTATATCTCCACAGTGAGTATAATAAGTAAATTCGCCGTTTGAAAGATGGCATAGTATCACATAATTTCCGTTGCTCGTATCAAATCCTGTATCCTGCACAACTCCATCTGCTGCTGCAACAATATCGACTCCCTTCGCTGCGGCCAGATCAACTCCGTAATGCATACGTTCTATACCTGTCATAGGATGAATTCTACTGCCATAATCATTGGATATCCTTGTATAATCAGGACAAGGGTTTACATAACTAACCTTTTCATTCCCGGAACTAATATATCCATAGCATAAAAGATTAAGTGAATGATCTTTTAAAGCCTCTTCCGCCGCCTGAATCTCTGCCTCAAGTGTAAACTTTAAATTTTCAATCATTGAGAGTTCTTCTTCCACCTGTGACTTTAATTCCTGTTGTTCCTGTAACAGTACACTTAAATTCTGTCTCTGTGCCATCTGTTCCTTTAGATTTTTTTCCTTATCGGCATTTTGCGACTCATTGGCCGCCATTTGTGCCTCATATGCTTTTATTTGTTCCTCGTATGCTTTTACCTGTGCCGCAGCTTCTTCTATTTCCGCTTCTTTAGCAGCAATCTCTTCTTCCAGTTTATTAACTCCTTTTATTTTATCTTCAACAGTTTTCAATGTCTGCGCTCTGGTATAAGTCATAGTGCCGACATCATTATCAGTTATAAGGTATACATCACCGTCTTCACTGTCTGTAACAATACTATAAGTAATGCCGACATCACTTGTCAGAACATTAAAATTCACGCCATCCGGTTCATTATCTTTTAAAGGTTCAAAATTCACTGCCTTCGCATCATCATCCGTCACAAAACGATAAGTTTCACCTCCGTCACTACTATAATAAAGTATGCCCTCCTCCTCACTGAACACCCAGCCTTCATATTCATTGCCATCAGCGTCCTTAACTACTACTTTTTTCCATTTTTCCTCTTCCTGCGATTCACTTCCGTTTACTTCTTCTTGAGTTTCACTTCCTGCATCGGTATCATCTGTTTCAGACAAATACGTTATGGTCAAATCATCATTTTCTTTTCCCGCTCCCGAAAAAGTAACCGCAACAAGCCCACCTGCTATAAGAAGCACTGCCGCTGCAGCCCCTGCTATATATTTACGTTTTCCTGCTATCATACCTATCCTCTCCTTTATTCCTTTTTCCTCACCATTCATAGTTGACGTAATTCCGATAAAATATTTACTATTGGGAAAATCTGATACTAACCGCACCAAAGTTCTCCCATACGCAAGCCGCTCTTCTTCCCCAAGCATACGAATTACCGCTTCGTCACAGGCTAGCTCACTGTCCTGCTTGGATGCATATGCAGCCACCCATACCAGAGGATTGAACCAGTAAACAACCGTCAGAACACATCTGACTACCACCCATATGGAATCAAGCTGCCTATAATGGCAATATTCATGTGCAAGAATATGCTCAAGCTCGACTTTATCCTCTATCATTTTCTCGGTTAGATAAATACTCCGTCCGCTTAGGCAGGGAGACGGCAAAAAGTCTACTATATATACGGATAAAGAGTCCCTGTATCTTCCCGTTTCACCAAGTCCGTTGTATGGTTTTCTGTTTGCATACAGGTATCGTTTCCATTTTATATGATAAAAAAGCATATACCCGCCGGTAACAACGACACCGGCCGCCCAGATAAAGGGCAGTAAAGTCATAGCCGTTTTAAACACTGCTATGATAGCAGAGTTTTTTATATTAAAATCTTGAACAGTTTTATCGCTATTTGCATCAGAAACACCGGAAATATCAGAAAGCGCTGAATCATCGTAACGTACCACGTCATTAACTATATTTGCCTCTCCATACGTATTAGCAGCCGAATCATTTCCCAGATTGGAACCATTATCCACACCAACTCCGTCATCAACACCTGTAACAGCGTATTCATATTCTTTGACATTTTCTCCCACTATGTTAGAGTTTGTGCCATCAACTGACAAATTATCAGCCCCATCTCTTAACACTTCCGGGAATAAATTCATAATGCTAAAACGACTATTCCAAAGCGGTACCGGAAGCAGAAGTCTCACAACAACAAGCAGCCATAAAGCATACTGTACACAAGGATTGAGTCTTCCTTTTACTACAGTACGAATAAGTAATATTGCAAGAATCAGAACTGAAGATGTTATAAAAATCTCTCTCATAAGCTCTCCTCCTCCGCTCTTTTTAAAATCTCATATAACTCGGCAATTTCTTCTCCGGAAAGCGCCTTTTTCTCCACCATAGTATTGAGCATCAAGCCCATACGCCCGTTAAATACCTTCTCCAGGAACTCCTCGGTCTCCCAAAGTACGGCCTCATCCTTTTCAATATCCGGATAATAAAGCTTTGCTCTTTCCCCTTCTTCATAATGTATTGCACCCTTTTCCTCCATACGCCTTAAGAATGTCATAACCGTATGTTTCGTCCATCCGGTCGTATCCTTAAAATGGCTTGTAATCTGCATCATCGTCTGCGGCGCTGCCTCCCATAACAGATTCATAACTTTCCACTCAGATTCCGACAATTTTATCATACTAATCCTCCATTCTTACTCCCGCTATAAATTATATGTGGTTGACAATTGACTACCTCTTGATATATTGAGTTTACATCATAGGTAGTCGTTTGTCAACCTAATTTTAAACTATTTATACATATAATTGATTGGAGTATTTCCGTTTGTTTCTTTTTACTCATATAGGCCTTTTCACGAGGCTGCAGTGAGAGTACTTGCATTATCCCTTCAATATCTATATAATATAGACTATGTGCGGTGCAATGGATGGCTTGACGCCCCGGACCCGCACACTATGTAACCATAAACAAAAGATTGAGGAGGAATTATGGCAACATCACAAATTTGTATAATTATTGCAATCATAGCCTACCTTGCAGTAATGATTTACGTAGGCATATCATTTTCCAAAACCAACACCAGCATCGATGCATTCTATCTGGGTGGTCGTAAGCTTGGTCCTATTGTAACCGCTATGAGTGCAGAAGCTTCCGACATGAGCAGCTGGCTTCTTATGGGACTGCCCGGTGTGGCTTATCTGTCCGGTATTGCCGATGCATCCTGGACAGCTATCGGACTGGTAATTGGTACTTATGTAAACTGGCTAATTGTTTCAAAAAGAATCCGCAGATATACCAACGAGATTCATGCGCTTACACTGCCGGAATTCTTTTCCAAACGATATGGGGATGAAAAGTATTTTCTGACATGTGTGTCAGCAATAATCATAATTATATTCTTTATCCCGTATGTAGCTTCCGGCTTTGCTGCATGTGCCAAGCTTTTTAATACTTTGTTTGGCTTAAACTATATGCTTTCATTATTTTTAAGTGCTGCTATCATAGTGCTGTATTGTACACTTGGCGGCTTCCTTGCAGTAAGCACTACAGACCTGATTCAAAGTGTTACTATGTCGATAGCTTTGATCATTGTAATATGCTTTGGTGTCTTTCAGGCAGGCGGCATTTCCAATGTTATTGCAAATGCACAGGCTCTTCCCGGTTATCTGAGCCTGTTAAATTCCTATGTTCCTGAAACCGGCTCAAGCACATCTTACAGCGCTCTGAGTATTGCATCTACACTTGCCTGGGGACTTGGATATTTCGGTATGCCTCATATACTGCTTCGCTTTATGGCAATTGAGGATGAAAATAAGCTTACCCTTTCAAGGCGAATTGCCAGCATATGGGTAGTTATCTCAATGGCTATTGCAGTATTTATCGGTATTGTAGGCTACAGCCTCTCACAGGCTTCCGTCATTCCGACCTTGGAAGGCAGCAATTCCGAAACAATCATTATCCAGATTGCTTCTACACTGAGCCAGCATAACGTACTGGCCGCCTTGCTTGCAGGTCTTATCCTTGCGGGAATTATGGCGGCTACCATGTCAACTGCCGATTCTCAGTTACTTGCTTCGGCATCCTGTATCTCACAGAATCTTTTACAGGAATTCGGGAAGAAAAAAATAGATGACAAAACATCGGTAAAAATTGCACGTATAACCGTTATAGTCATTTCTATCATTGCATTTGTACTGGCTTCAGATCCAAACAGCTCAGTATTTGAAATCGTATCATTTGCTTGGGCAGGCTTCGGAGCCGCATTCGGACCTATCGTACTGTGTGCTCTGTTCTGGAAACGCTCTAACAAATGGGGTGCGCTCTGCGGAATGATTGCCGGAGGTGCTATGATTTTCATATGGAAATACGGCATTGCAAGACTTGGCGGAGCATTCGCCATCTATGAACTGTTACCGGCATTTATCCTGGCAACCGTTGTGAATGTTATTGTTTCACTTGCTACTGCAGCACCGTCTGAAGAACTTCTTAAAACGTATGATAAAGTTAATAGTAAGTAACAAATAATTTAAAACACAAAAAGAAGCACACTTGCATTATTACTTAACAAGCGTGCTTCTTTCTTTGTTTTTATTTAATCCCTAACCCATCTTATGACCAGAAGTTAAAGAAACCTCCGCTTAATCCAAAACCTTTCAACAGATTACTGTATGTACTATTGATGATGCTGTTCATACCTGAAACCGCATTGTACTGAACATTAACAGCTGTCTCCCCGGCTCTTGCTCCAAAAGATGAGCTGCTTCCAAAAGTCTGTCTTAACTGTTCAACACTTGCATTCTGTAAAACCTTATCGTTTACAGACAGTGTACCGTCAGCATTCTTGGTAATTCCGCTTGCCTGTAATGTATTACGGTGCATTGTTGCATATGAATTCAGTTGATTAAGATAACTATTGTCTACTCTGCTGTTGCTGCTTTTCAGGCTGCGTACAGTACCGTTATACTGATTCACAAAATCTTTAACCAACTTGGTTATCTGACTTGTATCTCCGCTTTCTTCAGCCTTTGCATAAATAGAATCCTCTCCCGTATCTTTGAGTTTGGAAGATGTCGCCTGCAACTCGCCTGCATTGTTTTTCATATTCTGGTAGATGGCCTGTGTTGTGCTTCCCAGTTTATTTGCCTGAGTATTATAGCGATTGTTTACAGCGGATGCAAATGAATTACCTGACATACGTCTTTTGCTTGCTGGACTCTTATTTGCTGCCATTAATGCGTTCATATAATTGCGTGTAATTCTCATATTTAACCCTGCCTTTCTTTCTCTGCAAAATTATTTTAGAACGTCCTCATTTAGTATATCGAACCTTAATAAGCGAAATAAAGGGGATTGTAACCAAGCGTACCGATTATGTAACGAAAAGGATATGACAATTAAAAAATATATCTTGCCAATACAGTTTTTCTATTATATAATCATAATCGACAGGTTGTCGGTTTGGCTGAAGGAAGGTGTTGCAGTGGGCAATAGTAAAGAATCAGCAGAAGAAAGAAAAAAAGAGATACTTGACATAGCGGAAGAATTATTTACTACAAAAGGGTATGACAAAACCAGCACAACGGATATTTTAGAGAGAGTCGGTATTGCCAGAGGAACTATGTATTATCATTTCAAATCAAAAGAAGAAATACTTGATG
>JAFLTH010000085.1 GCA_022510525.1 Lachnospiraceae bacterium
CGCAATTCTGCGTTTCAAATTCATATCAGACTATTCTTTTATGAATTTGTGTGTATGTAGAAGACCTGTCCGATGGTGCTGCCAACACCGTTTGAGGATGGGTCTTTTTGTTGCTTGTAAGGGATAGTATAGAACATAGATTTGCGATTGTCAATAGAAAAATCGAACGTATGTTTGTATATTTTAAGTACAAAAAGCTGGTAAATTTTGGATTTATAAAGTATAATTATTGTCATCGAAATAATTTAGTAAATTTTTAGAGATACGAAAGTGGGGTATTAAAATGGGACTTTTCGGTGATAAAGATGCCATTTTGGGTGCTGCATTAGGAGCAAGTGGAGCATTTGACAAGAACAAGAAGACTGATAAGGCGGCAGCATTCGGAGCTGCTATGGGAGCAAGTATTGGCTCTGGTAAGAACTGGACATTAGAAGACTCTTTAAAGCTAAGTGCAACCATTAATGCATTAGACTCTATGAAAGAGACGTCTGATAGCAATTACGAATATAGTGGTGGTGGATTTGGTCCCAATAATATTTATGATGATTTAATTTTATCTACGGAGCAAGAAGAACAGCTGGAAGAAGCAGGAATAGATCCCTTTGATTTCGAAAATCTAATGGATGACGATGAAAAACTAGAAGCCTTAGAGGATGCTGGATTAGATCCGTTTGATTTTGATATGTTTTGATGATTAAAGGACTACGGTAAAACACCGTAGCCCTTATTGTGTACATGCCTGCTTATGGAGAAGTGAAATTTTTATAAACAATGTCATACTATCCACGTTCTATTAACAACATTTTACACACTTATTAATTTGGAAGCAATAATAAGATTTTAAGCAGTGACGTTTTTGTTTTTGATTCAGATAGACTACACATAAACTTTACTCCATGTAATTACTCATTCGATTATATAAAATCTCTATAGCTTCAAAGGGATCGTATTCATCATTATTTATAATCCTTAGCCCCTCCTCAATCGCATAAAAAATAAAATTAAGTGATTCGAACTGCTGAGTTGATTTTTCAATTAAGTCTATTACTTTTTTGTTCCAGAATAAGTTTGGGAATTGTTTAATTCCATATTTTATGTCACTAAGTTTTTCCAAGAACTCAGGAATAATTGTATTTCGTGATAGAGCTAATTTCATAGCAGCATCAAATTTGGGCATCGTTAATTGCATCAACTCTTCGTAACTATTACTTTTTTGATAGTTCTTAAACATAACTTCCCAACAAGTTTCGATGTTTACCAAATAACTTAAAAACACCTCATTAATTTTATATGATTCATGAACCATTTTTATATATTCTGAATTATCAAATCTTTCATCTCCTATTCTTCTATAAATACTTATCATTTCAACCAATGCTCTATAATCTACGGCCATTTCCTCCGCAAACATAGTATCTTTAAATAGTTCACCAAATCCATCTCTAAGTTTATCAGAAAAATCCTCTCCTCGCACAAAATATTGAGGATTTTGTACTAAATATGTATTTGCCATTATTTGCAGTCTATTTATATCTTCCTTTTTTATTTCAGGATGAACTATATAGTATACATGAAAAATTTCATGAAAAAAAACTGCATATCTGGCTTGTGCTCTTACCCCCCAGTAGTTTCCTGCAACATATCTATCAAAATGCTCACTTGTAATACTTATCATATTATCAGGTTTTAATAATGATTTTCCCAACTTAATTCGATTTGCTTGAATACATAGGGCTAATGCTGGAATATTACTAAATCTATTTATTAAATAGTCAAAAATAATTAATTTTATTTTTTTTTCAGTAAGTTCTTCAGATGAACCATCTAAATATCCAACTGTATACATAACAAAGAAGTCAAACAGTTCCCAATAATACAAATCCCAAATCAAATAAAAACCATCTTCTAACTCAATTATATGTGGATGTATTCTGGCACTTTTAATTTGAACAACTTTTATTTCAAACCCTAATATATGTTTACTTAAATCTGAAAATAGGTCTATTAACTCATGATTCTCATATGAAGTTACTGTGTATAACCTTCTTTCCTTTAAATACTGATTAAGGGTCATTAGTATCTCCCTCTTTATCTGCTTCTTGTAGTTTTTCCAACTCAATTGCTTTTTCTAAAAGTTTCATTGCTTTCTCATAGCCCATTGCATTTACTTCAATCCCATTTAGCTTAATACTAACTTTATCATTGTCAAAATATTTCTGCACCGTCTGAAATAGCAATGGAGCCACAATTGACAAAGTAGGGACAATAATTTGTATAATATCTGTTCCATCAAACGAATTAATTTTTACTTGTTCATCGCTTTTAATCGCATTTCTTATATTCTCAACAATATCACTCTCATTTTGTAAAACTTCAAAGATCAACATCTCAATCACTCCTTTCAACCTATAAATTCATAGTTTTATTTGCTATTAAAATATATATTTTGTTTAATTTTGGATTTCACCAGATGATATTTATTTAACACCAAGAAGATTATTTCTACTAGCATAACAAGAGCATATGCCTAGTCATAATTTCTCTTAATTAATTGGCTAAATTGAAGATTTTAATTATATGGTAACTCACAAAGTCCACCCACATAATAAAATCGTTTAAAAAATTACTTTAATAAAGAAACCCAAGAATTTTCATTCTTTGCTTTCAAAGTTTTTCTCAAACTATATGGCGATACAAAACTCAAAAAATTTGATAAATAAGGAATCTGCCCTAATATCGCATCAATTGTACAGTAGAATAAATTTGTTTTCTTCTTTTCAAAATCTCGATATTTTTCCAAAGCTTGATTCGCACTGACAACATCCTTTTTGATTTTAGTAGCTATATCATAATTGCCATTTGCAATACAATCAATCCAATGAAAGAAAACTTCTCGAAAAGATACAATTTCAGGTTGCTTTCGTAAATACAAAACATCCATCATATTTTTAGGTAATGGGAATTCATTTATTTCAGGAGTTAAATCCAATTGCAATATATAGTTAGCATAATCGTTAAATTTATTAGATTTATAAGATAACTCATGCTTTTTATTTCGATATGATAGCCGCCCATTATAAAATATTACGTTGGAATTTTGAGATAAAAGCAATCCTCTCTCCATAGCATCTCTAATCTGATATAGAATAAAAACATTTGGGTTAAACTTTTTAAGTATACCCTCATGGTAAGGATCCTGTAAAAAAGTCTCATAATCATACTGTGGATTTACTGGAAAATGACTTGTATGTAATATATCTTTTGACAGATAATTTATCAGTGATTTCTTGTTGGAGCAAATAAAATCAACGGATAATTCACTATAATATTTATCAGGTTGATTGTCGATATCTTCTCCTAAATAATCTCTGTAATAAAAATCATTATCTATTATTCCAGTGTCTATAACCTTATCATACACAAACGAAGACGGACTGCTAGTAATAAATTTATCAAAAAGCACCATGCAAAACAACAAATATTTCTTATCATATATCCTATGACTATTACCAAAATTATAAGTAGTTGTCAAATCAAATCCGTTAGGACAGCCTCTATTATATTGTGTAATAAAACCTTCTTTTACTAAGTATTCTGTCCAATTATGTAGGGCTACTTCTCCTAAACATAAAATCTTACCCATATTCTCTCCTCACCAATTTATTTGATACTAAATAATCTACAAACTGTTACTGACGTATTATTTTGTACACTCTGACCACTATATAAGCCATAACCTGTTATGTAAATATCATTGGTTCCTAGTATAGACCATTATCATTTCATAAAGAATCATCCCTTAAAATAATCTATTTTTTCTTATATAACTCTATTATAGTTTAATGACCACAGATAATCAATATAATTATTATCACATCACCCTATTTCCAAAATCTTATCGAACAACAAAACCTCACCACCCCACACTCCACCCTCCACCACCCTCAACCCCAGCAAAGTCAACACTCCCAGCACTTTCACTTGATTCTGTTGCTATATCACATTAAATCAATAAGTTTTTCCCTGAACATCATTCTATTGTATACTATTCCTACTTATTCGCTATGAATTAAACCGAGCCAAACACCGAACACCTTAAATTATGCTTTTTATTTCCTACTATTCCACTAGGAAATATCATAAATCCCTATATTTCCTACTATTTTACAAGGAATTGATCTCAAAATATACCATTCTACCGAACTTCCCTCAAAATCTGCATTTTTAACATATATGACTGCTGCCAAATACGAGCCAAAATGTGTAAAACCGCTGAAAAATCAAGGTTCCAGGCATTTTATATGTTGAATCACCGAACTCATTGAAGCAATTTTCTTTTCCTTCTACTGGACATATTACCAGATCATATCACGATTTCCCAATTTTGTGTAATCGCCATTTATTCACCTTATATAACCTCGCTTTTTATAAAGTTCTTTTATTTCTTTGCGCTCTTCTATGACCTTGTGCAAGTTTTCCAGCTGTTTAACAGTCAAATAACTACAATAAAATCAATCATGTAAAGAAACATTGCAATTCTCTTTTTATAATGATATGATATTAACGTATCAATAAACTATGTTTTACTGCATCCAGGCGCAGAAAGCTGGAGAAATGGAGGAAAATGGAAAAGATACTGGAAGGAAAGCGTGTTGCCGTCCTTGTGGAGACAGAGTATATTCCGAAAGAGATTGCATTCTACAAATCTTTCTTTGAGTCTCGCGGAGCAGTGGTGGATTTCCTGACTTATCTCTGGGACGAGGAGGAGAGAGAAATCATTAGTGATGTGACCGAAAAAGAGGATGTGCCACAGACTATGAAGGTGACAATGGAAATTGCGGATGTCAACCCAAATGACTATGACTTTGTTTTGTGTGCGGCAAATTATGTGGCTTGTCGCCTACGCGAAATACCACCCATGGGGAGTCTTGGAAGCGCAGACGAGGTACGCTCACCAGCAGCGGTTCAATTCATGGCAAATGCAATGAAGAATCCCCGGATTGTCAAAGGAATGCTCTGTCATGCGCTATGGATCTTGACTCCTGTGCCAGAGCTTCTACGGGGTAGAAAGGTTATCTGTCATACGGTGGTGCTGGCTGACGTATTGAATGCGGGAGGCATTTATGTGCCTGAGCCTATGCATGCAGTTGTTGACAAGGATCTTGTTACTGCGCGCTCTGCCGAAGATTTGGACATCTACGGTGAAAAACTGTTGGAAGCATATAAGGCTCTCAGTAAACACTCTGAAACAGACTGACAAGACAACAAGCTACAGGAGTATTTCATCCTAGTGGCAACAAAAATATATTAACAAAGGAGGAATTTTCTATGAATGTAAAAACGTATGAGAAATCTATGGGGGCAACAAGGTACGATGTTGAAAAACTGATTGCCGATGCATTTGAACCGCAGGATTGGGTTAATCATGTGACAAAGGATCTTATGAAATTTTGGGATAAGGATACGATCTACAATATGCCTGACGGCCTTTTCCCGACCTATGTCACCAACGCAGGACAGCCACTGCCAAAAAACAAAGAGGAATGGCCGGAGGAGTTCAAGGCAGCAATCGAAGCCCAGGACACAAAAGATTTGATTCATCCCGAGTATAATTATATCCGTGCACACTCACGCCTTACTTATGCGTTTGGCATTGCTTATCATATGACGGGAAATCTCCACTATCTTGAAATCTGCCGAAAAGGAGCCATGGCTCTTCTGGAAGCCTTTGACGGCAACTATGGAATGCATGTGATGAAGAATGTAGAGACCGGAGAGTGGGATGACGACTATAAAGTTCGTACCAGCCAGGATCTTGCCTATGGCATGACAGGGCTGGGAATGTATTATTTCCTGACACATGACAAGACTGTGCTTTTTAAAATGCTTCAATATAAAGACTTTATATTCCGGGTGTACATGGACAACGGAAAGGGATACCTGACCTGGAAGCCCAGATATTTGAAAAATACCGAAGTACAGATCGTCGCACAGTTGGATCAACTCTATGCTTACATGCTGATGGTTACGCCTTCTCTGCCTGAACCTTATCAGACAGACTGGAAACAGGACATGAAGAAGATTACCGACATTCTCATTACACAGTTCTACAGCGAAGAATACGGCTTTTTCTGGGGATTGAACAGTGATGCCCACTCTCAGCAGCTGGGAACTGATCACACTGATTTCGGTCATTCGATAAAAACCTTCTGGGTCATCTTAAAAATAGGAGAGTTATTGGGGGATCCCTATTATATCAATTTTGCAAGACCAAAGATTCATAATATTTTGAAGAAAGCATACCTTAAGAAGACAGGCTCATGGGCAAGGCGTTTTGATGAAAACGGGAAGCGCGACGAGGACAAGGAGTGGTGGATCCTCGCAGAACTGGATCAGGCATGTGAGATTTTGTCTATTCATGACCCTTCCTATTATCGTTACCTGAACAATACTCATCGGTACTGGTTCGATTATATGGTGGACAAAGAAAACGGTGAGATTTGGCACTATGTAGATGGAAATACCAATAAGCCCCTCCTACGTTATCCGAAGGCGCACAATTGGAAGACCTCGTTACATAGCTTTGAACATGCGCTGTTCGGATATATGACGGCAAGTCGGGTAAAGGGAATTCCGTTTGAACTTTACTATGCGCTGCCAGAGTGGGAGAAGCCTTCGCATAAGATTCTTACGCCATATATGTTCTCCGGAAACGTGACTAAAATTGAAGTAAATGACAAAAAAATCGCTTTTATGCCGGATGGAAACAAAGTGGACAAGATTACTTTCGACTCACTGCACTAAGGCTATTTGAGATAACGAAAGCAACCCCCTTTTGCCAGACGGGATAAATCTGACGTAAGGGGGTTGCTGTTTACTTTGTGACTAGTAACTATGACCTCTCCTGGGTCTATAAAAACCCCAACTTTTATCCTTCTACAAGGATCTCATATTCGGAAAGTTCAATTTCCTTTCCATAATAGGGAATGCAAATACCCTGAGAAAGATGCGTCCCCACCTTGCCGGTGATAAGGCAGCCGTCATGCTCTGCCCTGCCAATGTAAAGCTTTCTTCCATCGGTTTCCTGTCCTGCGAGAATTGCCCCTGCTGGTATCTCATGATTCTTACATTTTACCCATTTCACGTTTCCAACATAATACTCAAACTTATCCACCTTGTACTCTTTCCCACCATAGGAAACAAAGCAGCCATTATTATCTACAAACTTGCAGGGATGAATACCGTTCTGATACGGTGCACGTGCAATAAAAACCGCATCTTGCTTTTCATAACCTGCCATAGGTGAATCCAATGGTCTACTCATTCCTTGTGATTCTTTCCACATAGTTTCATCCTCCTTGTATATATTGTCGGCATTATTATGTCATTATTTATTGTATTATAATATTTATATGTTGTCAATATTTTTAACAAAATGTAATTGCAAAATTACTGTTAGTTGAAGGGTCACAAAACTCAGGCACACACGGAACTTCATCAAAGGCGAACTAAACAGAAAAAGCCATGCTATCCCTGACACAGCTTCCCCCACAACAACCCAATCATCATATCAAAAACATTTCACCTACTCCATAAACAACGCCTTTTCCAACTGCCGCATGAAATATTTCCGTACCGGCTCATATAACGGATCCCGATTATGTACAGCAACATCTTTCTGAATACATATATCCAGATCATCAGTAATAAAAACACTGATGTTTAAAACAGGCAAGCCTTCATTATTGAAGCATACCTGTATTCTTGCATCTAAAGATAGCTTTGACAAATCCTGCAAAGAGTTATCATGAATCATTCCATCAATTAATTCTTCTGCCTTCTCCCTGACCTCACCAGGAAAATCAACAGAATCATTAATGGGAAATGATATCGGACTTGGCGTTTCCTCCTGAAAAGAGTTCATATCATATACTTTTTTGAATTGATATTTGTTTAACATATTATATCTCCCACCCTTCCTTTATCTTATGTTTTCTGTAGAATTATGCTTATTCCAATACTAACCCTTTCTCTAAGACAATATTGAATCCAAAACTCTTCAAATTCTCTATCGGACATATCTTTATGTTTGATAACATTATGATAATATAATCCATCTCTTTCTGTCACAAACTCAAACCGCAACCTTTATGTATTCATCACATCCAACCTTCTCATATACAATATCTGTTTCATTCCCAAAGAAAGTTTCATCTTCCAGATCGTTATACCAGACACGAACACTCCCATCCATGTCCTGAATTATCCATGCTTCACTTTCTCCATAATCACTACTTAATATAAAGAAGTCATACTCTTCTGTTTCGTTGGATATGAAAGCATAATCGCCCTCATGACAACATAACAACCCGACTTTCTTATCTATATCCGATTCTTTCCTATGTAATACTGCTCTTGGTGGGTCATATTCTACATCAAACTCCACCAGTACACCATTTTCTTTCGCATACTGCTTGTTATCTGCCTTGATATAATCCCAGGCTTCAGCTTCCGTGTCAAAGAATTTCATGCCCTCATGTAGTGTCGTACCTTTTTCATGGCAAGGTTTATTAGCATAATATACCATAAATCCCGATTCAAGCCCTGGCTGATATTTAGCTGCTCTTACTGGTCTTGTCGCATACTCTTTTGAATTCTCGTTAAAGGCTGCATTCAGGATAAAATTTTGTGCATTCACGATCTCAATACCTTCCTTTCTTTCCTACCTCTTAATATTTCCATTTATCATATAATTCTTTAATCTGATTCTGTAATAAATGTGCTGTTTCACATATTTCTTTCACGTCACCATCTGCATTATCAGAAAAATCTTCTTGTAATCCTTCAATTACTCTTTCGTATCTGTAAAGTTCTTTAACAAAATCATAGTCTCTGTTTGGAATCGGATTAATAAATTTTATATCATTTATATTCTTGTCCAATTTTTTTATTTTCGCATATATATCTTTTCTGCAACTATATGAAGATTCACAATAATTAACATAGCAATGAAAGCAATGTCCAATATATTGATCATCTGGATTCATACAAGTTTCATATACAAAAATATCTTCATTATGATTGATTGAGACACGTAACTGACATTCTGTATAATTAGAAAGAATTTCTCCTTCCGGTGTATTTAAACTTATACTTGCTATTGCATCGTTACTATAACGATCACATGCGAATATAATATGATCATTTTGTATCTTACAGAAAAGAGTATTTTCTTTATCCGAGTACAACATAAATAGCCTGTTATATTCTTCTATGCTTAATTTAACTTCAATCATTTCATTCCTCCCTGTTTTTCTTCCACAATCATCAAAATGTTATTTAATGGTGTACGGATTATATCTCTACAGGCCTTTTCTCCTTCTCGCGCCGTTTTATTAATGTAATGATAACATTCCTTTTCTACCTTTCGGAGCCGTACAACCTCTTCTCGCAAATATCTGTTTTCCATTACAATATCTGCCATTGTAAGGATCATTTCTTCTACTGTCTGCCTATCCATTACTTAATCCTCCAATCAACCCACAGTAAAAATCACTGCATCATCAATCACTTTTCTTATGCCACCGTCTGTTTTTCTGCTTCTTTACACGGAAACAATTCATTTTTGAAATATTCTTCCATAGCAACTCTTTTGTTCATTTCACAATCACAAAGACAGAATCTTTTTTCATAAAGTAGCCCTCCATCTTTAGCAATCATAATGATATTTACTTGATAATTTTTAGATAATGTTCCGATCACACTAAACTCTATTGTTGCATGAAGCAGAAAGCGGACATCCTTGACATCTATTAAATTTTCTTCTAACATGTCATTTGCAAAATAGCAAATGTCTTCCTTTATACAGTCTGGTATAGGCTGTTTCCGTCTATTTGAAATCATATCAAGAGTGATTGTAGAACCCCATTTGTTTTCACTGATTAGGGCATCACCTGGAAAAGAACGAGGATTTAATTGTCTGGATACAAATTTAAAATCATCAAATTTGAACCTTTTGCTAAAGTCTGATTTCAAATTATCCTCTGCCTCATCATATTCACCATGGTCAATTTCTCTTTTAAATCCGCATTGCATAACCATAACACATAAATCATTTACTGTTTCTA
The DNA here is from genome assembly GCA_022510525.1 of Lachnospiraceae bacterium. Lineage (GTDB taxonomy): Bacteria > Bacillota > Clostridia > Lachnospirales > Lachnospiraceae > UBA3282. Next base: position 10,128 of record JAFLTH010000085.1, read on the forward strand.
ATTGTTCTTTCTTATCATGTTTAAAAAAGAACTGCTTTATATTTTCTTTTGTTACAAATCTTTTTAATTTCTCTATAGAGCAGCAAATATAATCATGATCATTGAAAAACTCATAATAAATGTTACCGTTTAAAATAAAGAAATGTCCATATCTTTTTCCCTCTTCCACTTCAAACGATACTCTGTAAAATACATTTGGCTTCACATGCTTCAACGGATAATCCGGAGATACATCTAAAACAATAAATCTGCTATTCATATGTACTTGATCCCTCCATCCCTTTCACTTTCCATCTGATCATATTTACTCACATATCCGGCTTAACATTTCCTCTAGTCGCTCACGGCCATCTTGAAGATAATAAAGTATATCTTCTATCAATATACCCTCCCCTCTTTCATGTGCTTTAATGATTTTCTTTTGGTAGAGCTTTATTCCACATATTAATCCATAATAAAATGCTTCACTTTCCATTAATTCATCCAATGCTCATCCCTCCAATCATTTACAATTTTTATCTACATTGTAATTCTCCATATCCTTATGAGCTTTTACAGAATTTCCATATCTACACACTATTGCTTCATCTCTCCTTTAAAATTCCTACATATTTATAGAATGTACTCACCGCCTATCTTTTTCCTTGTTAAATACCATTTAGTATTAAAACGAATGTGCAATTAATTAGTATTAAAACACGTTGAAATATTGTCCTATCTGGTATATAATAAAAGTATGAAAACGAACGAAGGTTTAATTTAATATTGATGGAGGTACAGAACTATGTGTAAAGTCTATGGATATTGCCGTATAAGCAGAAAAACCCAAAACATTGACAGGCAGATCAGAAACATTCTTGCAGCCTATCCGGATGCAACTATTTACAAAGAAGCATTCACAGGTACAAAGATACAAGGTAGAAAAGCACTTGACGCTTTACTAAAGCAAGCCAAAAAAGGCGATACGATTGTATATGATTCTGTCAGCCGTATGAGCAGAAATGCCGATGAAGGCTGCCAGCTTTATGAGCAACTTTTTAATAAAGGCGTTGAATTGGTATTCCTGAAAGAAAATCATATCAATACTTCTGTATACCGTGAAGCCCTGGCAAAACAGATAGACATCTCAATCAATACTGGCGATAATGCAACCGATACTTTGATGAATACCATCATTGACGCTTTGAACAAGTTTCAAATGGATTTAGCAAAGAAACAGATTGAACTTGCTTTCGGTCAGGCTCAAAAAGAAGTTGATGATCTCCACAAGCGAACATCTGAAGGTATTGAAACGGCGCGATTAAACGGTAAGCAGATCGGCGGCATACCAGGTAAAAAGCTAACTACTAAAAAGAGCATAGAGAAGAAAGCGGAAATACAGAAACATTCTATTGATTTTGGAGGCACTCTTAATGATGTAGATTGCATGAAACTCACTGGACTATCACGCAACACATATTATAAGTACAAACGTGAATTGAAAGAAGCATAGATCACACACACAAAATTGACACTCACGAAAAATGAGTGTCTTTTTTATGTTCACAACCATATAAAAAGAAGTCTTTTTTACTTCTTTTAGGATTGAGTATAAATTTTCCTACTAATTTAATTTGAATTTAAATTCTATATTACGACTGCATAATCCATTATATAAGCATAAAAAAATAAGTACAGAAAGATTTCTCTAACTGTACTTATTTTAATATTAACTTAGCCTAACGTAACATAACTCATCCTAGCATAACTCAACCTAACGCAACAAATCACAACTCAGCGCAACTTAAAATGCCTAGCACAACACAGCTAATCATAGCAAAGCTTAAAATGCTCAACTCGCCAATTTCCCAAATATTACAATTGACAGTAAGCCCATTAGGACTTCTCGCTTTTGGCACATACTCTATCCCCAATTCGCCCTCCTCCTTCCATAATTAGTAGATTTATATTTTTTCTCTTTTTCTCCAACAATTTGTTGAAAATATTCGTCCAGGCTAAATGCATATGCCCTACTCAACAAAGAAATAGCTTCTCCATTTTTCAGAACTGTCACTGTCGCAAGTACAATAGTATTTGTTGTTGTCAGATTCCCTCTGATGATATTTTCCAGTGTTATTCTTAAATCATCATAATGTGTGTCTAAATAATGCTTCTCGCCTCTGTTTCCGAAATTTATGAAATAAACCAATCTATACGAAAATTCGGTTTCGACCATGTTATGCGCTGCAATTCCTCTTTGAATATCCATAAGAATATCTGATACTGTATACATAAATTTACCTTCTCTTTCCTCATATGCGGGGGAGAGAACATTCTTTTCACCCCACAATTTTCCACTAAGCAACTTCCCGTACCTCACTAGCAAACTGATCCATCAATGCAACCAGATAATCAACTTTTCCATGGACAACATTTGAATCTCTTGTTGCACGTTCTGTATCAAACATTTCCCATGTTTTTCCGTTAATCTCCGTCTCATTTCCACCATTAGTGAACCATTTAAGAAACTTTCCAAATTCAGAATCTTTTCTGCCTGATTCCGTAAATGCCTTAAATGCCGTCACAAATACGCTGGTATTCTTACTATTGAACAGTGCCCTGATTTCCTTTTTAGGTTCCAGAGAAACAGTCAATCTTGTAAGCAAACTTTCCACACTTTCAAAATCATAAAGGGTTGCATTCTCATTCAGCCATTTAAAGCCTATTTTCGTATCTTTCCGATACTTATTCGGATAGTTGCATAACAGCACTATATCTCCGCTGATTCTTTCATATGTTCCATTGATCTTGCCTTTCTGACTGGAAGAATAAATGTCTAAAAAGAAACGATTTTCCGCAATTCTCCGTATTTCCCTGGCGAAAGAATCAACATAAGTAAATGCTTTCTGTGCCGTGTTCATAGACACATGGTTGTTATATTTCCGCACCAGTTTAGACATTTCCGTTGCAGCACAATTCTGATGTATTGCTGCTTCAATCTGATATCCGTCAAATCTTTCTTTCAACTCTTCCGGCAACTGATCATATGTCTTATTGCGGATATCAAATTCCGCTGTTGCCCAAACGATCTCGCCGCTTCCATCCCTCTGAGGATTTCCATTTTCGTCTAAAATTTTCCGCTGGTAAGTCACCATGTATTCATCCAAACTCTTTGCGATTTTGATATTTCCATACCGAAATAAGGAAAGAGTGCTTGAGCGTTGAAGCCCATCTATAATCCATAAGCGGGTAATTTCGTTTATATTTTCCTCACCGAGAATAATCGGTGGTATGTAATTATCCGTCAAAACTGTACTGATTAACTCGCCTATCATGTTGTTATTCCACTGCCCAGATAATCTTTGACAATCCTGATCGCTCCGTATCGTTTCTGCGTTCATAAGCTTCAAATACTGTCCAAGGCTAAATGTTTGTTTTCTAATTGTCATAGTGGTTTCCTCCCTAGAATAATATTTTTATGTTTTCGTAAGATTTCATATTTTTCATATCATCCGCGTATTCCCTGGATGAAATATCCAACATTTCTTGTATCTCATTGGACTTATAGCCGTCTACCAGCAAATTCAATATGCTGACCTGCCTATTAGACAGCCTTGAAATGTACATCTGTACTTTATCCTGATACTGTCCACACTCCTGAGCCTTAACAGCTTCATCGAATGTATCAAAGTCCGCTGGTATAAAATCCAGTAAATTACATTCTTCATCATCATTATTTATTGAATCTAATGATATCGACATCCTGTCTGCTTTGCGTTTTTCCCGGTTGCGTTTTGTTATTTCTGATTTAATCCTATTAGCTAAACAAGTATACAGAAATCCGTCAAAAGATTGTGATGAATCATATCTTTTCATGACATCCACAAAAACTTCATTGGCTAAAGAATAGAAATCATCTTTATCCTTGTCTGATAAGCCGCCGAACTTACAAAGAATCTTATCTACTGTCTTGTGGAGCTTCCTTGCGTTATCAGCATAGTATATATCCAATATATTTGGCTCCAATACCGCTGTTCTTTCCTTGCTCATTGTTCCAACTCCTTCCTAAATAGCATGAGTGATAATGAAAATATCTGTTGATTGGTTTTCAATTGGCCATTGAAAAGGAGCGTGTAGGGAATCAAACCCTACTAAAACCATTCGCCCACCTTTGATTAATTTGCTTTTTGCTTTAGCTGATCCTGATACCACTTAATGGAGCCGCCCTTAAAATTGGGCTTTGGCTGAAGAATTGCGCTCCTACCTATCTGCTGTATAATTCCGTCCTTTCCCTTGACTACTGCGAACTGCATTGTTGATTTCTTCTGCATCTGTTTTACCTCCTAAAATATTTGATGCGGATCATGTTCTTCCCGGAAGTGGGTAGTTTCGTCCTTATTGCCATCCATCTTTCGGATATAAGAAACTGTCTTCTTCTATTTCTGAGTAATAGGTAATATCTCCATGATCCTCTGTGTAATCAGCAGCTTGTGCCACACAATTTCCTTCATCAATATCTCTGATCACAATTTCTTTTCCATCTTCAAATTCAAATACCATTCTCA
>JAFLTH010000086.1 GCA_022510525.1 Lachnospiraceae bacterium
ATATCCGATCATTCGCTGTGCTGTCCAGTCTGTGTTTAAATTCTTTGTGACCTGATCACAAAACTCTTCCGGATAGCCTCGTTTCAGCATCATATGGTAGAGTTCCATGCTTTTCTCAGTTCTTGGTTTCATTATCCTCTATTCCAAATCTCATAGCCCTGCCTTCTGGCTGAATCATACACAGGCTGCATGTTTTTCTGAAGAATATTATAAAATTCTGTTTCCGTATTTCCCTTTTTATACAGTTCCTGGCCTGCCCATATGGAATGCAGGTTGTCCCGATAGCAAGCCTCGTATAATTTCCTGATTACGGCGCTTTTATGAATCAGGGTGTACATCAGAAACTGATTTTTCGCGAATCGTTCAAAGAAAGGATTCCACTTAGGGAGCCGATTGTTCTTTGATGAATTCAATGATGGATCCATCGGCATCAAATTCCAAAGCTCATCATTCATCACGAATGACCACGGAATAAAGTGATCCACATCGTATTGTTTTGACACCACCGGCTGATCAGTAAATACATCCCTCACTTCACAAATATCCAGAATACCTTCCCATGATTTCCGGACATTATTCAGCTTTCTCATCTTTTCATCCATCGGCGCCAGCTTATAGATCAATCCTGGAACCTCCGGGTTGTTATTCTGCAGCCACTTCACCTTTTCATATTGTATCCAACCTAAAATAGATACCGTCTGATCCTGAATCATTGCGACCCAGGCATCCTGGAAGTGAATCTTTTTCTTAAGCTTACTTTCAGAACCTAATGTATAGGGAAGCAGCACAACCTCTCGATTAATTCGGTCTATGTAATCTATCATTCTTCTGATACTGTTCCAAACCACGGGCTCATCGCTTTTGTTAAAGAACCCTGCCAAAGCTCTGTATGGAACCATGTTGGTCAGCTGCTCTTTATAAACCTTCAATTCTTCATTATGTTCTGCTATTGCATTTTTTATTTCAACCTTTGATGCATTCGCCGGCAAATCACTGAGCTCAGTCAGTTTAAGGACTGCTCTTTCAAGTCCATCCCTTACCTGTCCGTCAGCTGAAATTCCGCTCAAATGAATATGAAACTCTCTAACGGAATACCAGGCATTACATATCATCTCATCAATTACCGCATCAAACGTTGTCTCGCTGACTCCCTCAGATATCAACTGCACGATTGCTTCCAGCCAATAGAACTTATAACAATAGGAAGGATCTTTCATCATTAGAGAAAAGGACTCTATATCCAATGTATTGTAGTATTTCCCATCTATTGTTAGTGTATATTCGATTTTCGGAGAGTCAAATTCAGCCATTTCTCATCACCTCGCCCCGGGCGTACATCCGAAGAAATCCATTGTTCTTCCAGTGTTAATGTTGGGATTCTTTTCAGTAATACTGCGAAAGTTTCTTCTGTCATGTCGGTAAAATACCGTCCGTTCCTTTCCCCTTCAAATGTTCCGTATTTGAAGGAGGTATAGATAATTCCGTACGGCTTTAGCGCTCTGGACATTTTATGGAGAACGGTTTCAAGGTCTTGCAGGGGCAAGTGCAAAATTGATGCACAAGCCCAGATACCGTCGTATTTTTCCTGCTCGTCCAATCGATGGAACAGCATTTGCTTTACGGGAATGCCGGTGTACTTTGCAGCAATCTTGCACATTTCCTCTGAGCCATCGATGGCATCTACGGTGTGACCGTGGGACAGGAAGTATTTTGTGTCGCGACCGGAGCCGCAGCCGAAGTCGAGGAGGTGGGAAGCGGGGTGCAGTCTGCTGAGAAACCTTTTTTGGGTGCTTTCAAAATCTACGGTTTGGGTTGTATTAGTAAATGTCTCTGACTTTAGGTTATAATATTTTATTGTATTCTCAAATATTTGCATAACATATCTTCTTTATGATAAAATATTTTATTCAGATAATAATGAACAAAAATACTGCTTACTACACCAATATAATGTACAGAGCACAATACGAGAATCAATATTTTATTATAACTATATTTTCTCCGATTTTAAAAGCTCATCTACTATTGAGGTCCCTTTAATCCAGACATATTGAGGCAGCATTCTTATACCATTTACACATTCCGTCTTATGAATCAAAGCAGAATCTGATCCAGATCCACGGAGAAAAACTTCATTATGACTCGACTTCATAAAGTTCGGTGCAGAACTGATACTATTATCTGCTTTTATCCTTTTTTCCGTTCCATCTGCATTCCTTTGAATAATATCCTTAAGCTTTTTATTCATCACTTTGTCTCTGACATCATCCCAAAGCCTTCTTACCGTTGTATCAATAAATTCATCACTAAATGTCAAACGCTTAAATCCAAAGAACCTATTATCTGCCAAATTACGGTTTTGGATAAAGTAATCAACGCTATTTGTTCTTTCCAAGAACGTTGCTGCAGGCTCTTCAAAAAGAATACATAGAAACTCATGATTCGCAAAATAGGAATACAATTCCGAATCCTCAAACTCAATTGCTCTCATACTTCCATCTTCTGCTTCTACTTCAGTCCTCGTAAACTCGTCAAAGTCTACATGAAAAAGTTTCATATCTTCTGTACGTCCCCCAGTAGAAGTCATAACGACCGATTTAGCTATAATTCCAAATTTCTGGAACTCTTCAATCTGGTTCAGCTTTTTAGATTTACCTCCGAACATAGAAATAATGATTTGCTCAGCTATAGCTTTCTTATCCTCACCTCTTTTCGAAAATACATCTATATCAAATTCTTTTGCTATTTCCCTAATAGTTCTTCCTGCATAAATAGAAGTAAGTTCTCTACACTTGATATCAATATCTGAAATGGTTGCATATCTACCTGGCAATTGCTCTAAATCATATCCAAAATGCTTGGCTATCATAGTAGACACTGTAGGTTTCTTCAAACGAAATCTAGGAGGAAATTTTGGAGCCAAATCAATGTAACTTAGTAATCTCCTTAATTCGCCATGTACCTCAATATATTCTTCTCTTACCGCATTTTTCCACGCAGCATCATGTACTCCCGGGTGATGTGATACCACTCTTTGGACCAAGGCCCTCACATGTTCCCAATCAGTACGTAGTGTCTCTATTTCAATATCGGAAAACTCATGAAATTCATATCCTACCACTGGGAAATGCCTATACTCATAAGGTGTTACAGGATGATCAGAAGCATAGTGATAATACACAATAAGCATATGTTCCAATTTTTCCCAAAAGTGAGAAGAATTAAATTCTTGGTCTGCCAAATCGTATACACCGACTGCTGTTATCGACATTGGTTCCTTAGCGACATAATGATCTTCATTTATCACCATTCCTGTTGTCTTAAGTTCAGTCTTTGTTTGTTTCTCCTCATCAATAATAATTAAATCCGCTTCCTGCTTTGAATCCGGCGGATACCCCAAGACACATTGTTCTATTACTGCTCCCGCAACACCTTTTTGAAGATTGAAATCTTGAACATGCTCAAACATTCCTACATTATCAATCTTTCCTAGTTTTTGTCCAAGTATATTATCAAATCTTTGTACTAAGTCCTTCTTTTCATAAATATGATCCGGCATATATATTCCTTTCTTTATGGTTCAGACTCTACAATTGCATCAAGCACAGTTGCCATTCTTGTTATCATCGGTACTACCAAGGCATTTCCCATACAAAAGAAACGCATTCTTTGTGGCATTCCTGTATTAGTCCATTCATCATCAAATCCTTGAAGACGTTCAGCCTCAATTGGGGTAAGAAGCCTTAGCCTGCCTGTGCCAGGATCTGCAACAATATGTGTACTACGATTTAAGGTAGATTCGCTAGTGAGCATCGTTCTTCCCGGCCTGTCCCACGGATCAGGGAACGCAATTGGTCCCTCAGAAAAGAAATATTCATGTCCCTCTGCAGATACCCGTGGAATTTTTTTAGCCCCCTTTAAATACGTCCATTTCGGTATTTTATCTTCTGATATGTAAAAAGAATCATCAACATTTACTTGTAAAATTTCATGAAGCAGAGTCGGTGGCTCTTCATGTTCACTAACTTCTGCAGTATAAATCCGTCCCTCATGCATATATCCCGCAATTTTGAAGTCGAATTTAAATGAGTTTGAGACATTTACAATATCATCATCCTTTTGGTAGTTTTCTATATTGGTCTCTGTTATCTTCTGTATTGAATCTAAAGGGAATGCTTGTGCCATTAATCCTGTATGAGCAATAAGTTCTGCTGCATCAGCATTCTGCATATCTTGGCCATATTTTGTTTCATTACTATATGCAAAAATAAAAGTTCTCTTACGCCTCTGAGCAGCTCCATATGTAGCAGCATTAACAACTCTCCATTCAGCGGAATAGCCTAGCTGTGCCAAGCACGCAAGAATTATTCCAAAATCCTTACCACGTTGCTTTGCTGGAGATTTAAGCAATCTATCAACATTTTCAAAAATACAAAAGGGTGCACGCTTGGCAATCAATGTATCCCTTATCTGCCACCAAAGTACTCCTTTCTTACCTTCTATTCCATGTGAAGAAGCAAGCGCGTGTGCAACACTATAATCTTGGCACGGAAACCCACCTACTAAAACCGAATGATCCGGTATATCAGATTTAACCATTGTACTAATATCTTCCCCTGTATGATATTCACCTTTTAAATCAAATGAATCCCCAAAATGTGCCACATAACAATCATGTGCCCATTGTGTCTTCGCTCCTGGCTCCCATTGGGAAAACCAAGTTGTCCTCCATTCTGGATTCATTCTTTCAAATCCAAGGCGAAAGCCGCCTACTCCTGCAAATAGCTCACACATGGTCTTTTCCATATCAAAGTCCTCCTTGACCTCTAGGGTCATCTCACTTGTAAATTTGGCCTGAAAATAATACTCTGTTAGCACCATCAGACGATGGATCAATGCCAATAAGATTATATCATACACTGCTTTTTATGTTAATAACTTTATCTTTGATTTGTTAAAACGTCAAATAATAAAGGAACAGCTCAACAATTAACTGTTCCTCTCAATCATTTTATAAAAACAGGCATTATACCTCTTCCTCTATCATTAAATCGAGTATTGCCTCCTCAATGACCTTAATACATGCACCAGTATTTTTTAATATGTCCTTACCCCAAAAATGAATGACTGTCCAGCCAAGAAACAATAGTTTCTTATCAATTTCTTCATCACGGTCAATATTTTCTTGTATTTTCTTCACCCAATACTTACCATTATTGCCTTTTTCAACCTTAGGCTTTAAAATATCCCAATCTTTCCCATGAAAAAATTCACTATCACAAAAAATAGCTATTTTATACTTAGTCAAACAAATATCTGGCGAACCAGGAATAGCTTTGTAATTCTTTCTGAATCGATATCCTTTATTCCACAATGCCTTCCTGAGCGTAATCTCAATTGAAGTATCTTTTCCTCGGATTCGACTCATTGTTTTCTTTCTCTGTTCAGTCACTCCCGTAAATACTCTCTCTTTTGTTTTCATCCAATTATCTCTTTCGATCGCTGTTCCTGACGACAGATTCATTAATTTTCCTATAGTAAGTTGCAAGTCTATTATTTGAATTATTCAATGATTCGACCCATTGGTCGATGTTCACAGAATTAATCCCATTGTTTCGAAGTATCCCCGCGATATCTGATGCAGTAACTATAAGTATTGGATGACCATCTTCTACTACCTCACTGTATGCTTGGGCATCTACGCAGCTAGTTGTAATCAGTATACCAAATTGTCGATAGCGAATCCTTGAAATCAGTCTCGACATTTCCCGAACACCTACTGCATGATTTTCTGCATAACATTTGGCTTCTAACGCACAGTCTATCTTGAGTGGATAATTTGCTTTTCCTCCTGTACTTATAGCGTAAAAGCCTACTGCATCCCTACCTCCATCTCGCCAAGGTCTAGTCAAAGTAAAATCCACAAAATTTGAATCCATTTTGCTGATTATATCGGTTGCACATGCTTCAAATCCCTGAGGGAAATCATTATAATATTCTCTTATGAATGAAAGGCACTTATGCCCTTCCTCGTCACTTTGAAGTTGCTCATATCGAGAAGGGATTTTTAAAATTTTGGGCGCCCGTAGAGCTTGAATTCCATTTCTACCTTCTTTAATAAATTTCTTCCAAACATTTGGGGCATAATCTAAATTATTTTTATGATCATAAATCAGTGCTTCAATCCATTTTCTCGGAATGGCATTCGTTCCGGTATCCAATATAGTAAAATATGCTTCATAATTCTGAAAGCGCTTTTCCTTAACTGTACGCCAGAATGCTACAAGATCTTTGTCTGGTGATATTTTAGGATTACCTGGCGCTGCCAATCCAAGGAATTGAATATCCCTTCCATTTCCAGTTTTCTTAAATATAAAGAAAGGCGGCATATCATCAAGATGAGTACCTTCATTGAGTAATCCAAAAACCATCTCAAGAATCTTGTTGCCTTTTTTCTTAGTATCCGTCAACTCTTTACCCGGCTCTCGATTATCCCCATAATATCTAAAAATACCCGTTTCTTCTTCCAAATAATCTGGCCATTCTAGTTCTTCCATAGAAGTATATAGCACGATATACGCGTATTTCCCAGAACCATCTTCTCTTAATTTTTTTCGAAATCCACCGGAATTCTCACAACCCGGAATTAATTTATGAAATGGTTCTGCAGACATGTTAGGTGCACTTCCACCTTTGTATATACAGTCAATCAACAAATCTGATTTTTCCAGGTCCTCGAATTGTATTTCCATGATTTCCACATCCTTTTATTATGCATAGCAAGTACACCATTTATATTTTATGACTCAAATCGAACTTTCACATGCTCATCCTCCCATCAATAAAACATCATATCTGGCTTTTCCTTCTTGCAATCTTTCTTTACCTTCTCGGGAATTCCCCCAAGGAAATAATCTTCCAACAAATCCCACATCTCTTCATTATTGAATTCTCCTTCATATAGATATGTCAACATTTTTACTGATATCAGATGCCTTTCTGCTACAGTATCAAGCAAACGGTTATTATATCTATAAGGTGCGTTCAATATATTCTTCAGTGCCTGAATCTGGTTAATATAAATATAAAGCTGACTATTAGCTCCACCCAGCATCTCAAATGTCAAGCATCCCATCGCTTCAAGGATTCCAAGAATAACATTATATTCTTTAGTCCGATTCCCGCTATCATTAATGAGATACAATTTTCCTTCCTTTGTTTCTCTTTCTACCTTCCCAAAGCCATTTTCGACCCAGTTAAAATACGAATTCACTGCAACATTGAACTGATATTTTGTCCTTCCAACTGTAGTCGTTTTTTCAAGAGCAATCGGCGAAGACGATTTTGCAAAGTTCTTCCTATACGAGTCCATTGATGCAATGACAACCTCACATATGGCCTGCGCCTTATACTTATTGATCTTGCAATCATTTTCAAGCACTTCAGCTATTTCAGAAACTGCTGTATGCTCGGATGATTGAACTTTCTTGAACACAAATTTCTTGATTGAATTCCATGTATTCTTAAATATACTCGCATAATCATTGTCAAATGAAATGCCTACGCATAGCACAGATGTCATAGGATACTTCGTTACAAGTTCAAGTTCCTGATCCTTTGAATAGAGCATAAACTTAAATTTAGGGAACGAAATTGTCTTGTAATCTTTATTCCATATCTCACTTAACAGGACACGACAGATATGTTTTCCCTCATCAATCTCCTCCACCGTATTAGGATACCTTTGGAACAATCTCTCCTGAACCTTCGGATCAATCACAAAAAACCCGATTGAAAACATTGGTATCGGCCGGATGTTTATCGGGGAGAATCCAATCTTTGACTCAAAATCCTTCTGTATGAGTAAAAGTGCAGTTTTAACTTTATTTATGTTGTTATCTTCATCACTTATTGGTGACCCAAAAATATATGAGAAATTTTCTGCATCCAGCAACATCGCATTTCTTCTCTTTGTATAGTCTTTTCGCCTTCCCCCTTGAATACTCTGCTGATACAATTCATCTATCTTTTCGATTACCTTTATCAGTTGATAATGCTGGATAGTCGATAATCCATGCAGCCTATTTATATGCTTAAAATCTTTTGGATTATAGTGATAATATGCTTCTCCACGCAAATCCTCCCGCCTAGCGGCGCGACCTATCTCTTGTATATAATCACAAACATTTCCCGTAGGTGCAAAATGTACGACCAATTCAATATCATTGATATCTATTCCCATGCCGAACGCCTTCGTTGCAAGCATCACTAATTTATTCTTTGTGGAGAAATCTTCATAGTTTTTCTGTTTTTTATCCTTACTAAGTGTGCCATAATATACAGCCACCTTTTCCACCTCATGTTTGCTCCTAAGATACTCATAGCACCTTTCAATGAGCGCAACTGTCGGAAAATAAATTAGTGTCTTTTTGTTTGTTACTATCGCTCGCTTAAGGATTTTTTCTATTTGCTCAAATTTATCTAATTCATATTCCGCTCTCTCTCCCTTATCTTTCTTTGACCTATCAATCACGATATCAATATCCTCTCGTTTAACATATCCGAGGTATGTGATGGGACTTAGCATATGCAAACTGTTTATTGTTTCCGTATACATATCCTCAAGTCCGCGGTATATTGCTGTCGCTGTAAATGTTGCAATAACAAAGGATTTTTGTTTCTTTTCTATCTGTTTCTTTCTAAGTTTTCTGATATGGTCTCCTAAATACCAGTAGTCCGGACGAAACTGTTTTCCCCACGTTGTAACGATATGCGCCTCATCAATGACTATCATTCCTATCGTTCGGTCGCCTATGAGTTGCTCAACATCACTCCTGCTCAATAATGTCTCTGGTGAAATATATAGAATGTGATATTGTCCGTCAGACACCTTATCAATAATGTCCTGCTTAATTATCGGTGATATATCCGAATTTATAGTCTTTGCATGATTATAATTTTTTAGTTCAAGATTTTTCACCTGGTCATTCATAAGGCCAATCAAAGGAGAAATCACTATTGTCAAAAGATTATATTTTTCTGCAAGGTATATTGCCGGCACCTGGAACATGACCGACTTACCAGCGCCTGTCGGAGCAGTCACAAAAAGATCCCGGAAATCTTTATCCTCCCCGCAATTCTCAACCTGTTGAACGAGATTAGATATTATGTTTTCCTGTGAGACCTGGATTACCTCTTTCTTTCCTCTTTCCAACTCTCCCATGTCATATACCGGCAGATTCCTGTAAGAATCGTATCCCCAATATTTTTTTAGAATCTCTCCGTACTCAGGTCTATGTTCAAATTCATTCTCTACTGTCTGTATCTGAACATAATAAATATCTGTATATTCTTTCCAGTAATATCCCGCCAAGGCAATATGCTCTTTAAGCCGGTTTATATCTCCCGTGTAATTCGACACCCTGACATACAATTCATCAGGTGTAGAAAAGAGCTTTTTTACAAAATCAATATAATCGGATTCCTCAATCAAATCACATTCCAAAGCATCATCATTCTGAACCGTTGTAATCTCGGTCTTTTTTGCATCAAAAATATTAACTGTTATGATCTTATTGCTCGATAATGCATTCGGTGTGCTATAAGCTCCCATAAGGTAGCCATTATATTCTTTTAAACCAACAAAAATAGATATATACTCCTCGATATCACCGATATATGTACCATCATTCTCATCGTTTTCTGACTCTTCAAAATGAGCCAATAGGCCTTTTCTTATCTCGTCTGGAAAGCAATCTTCAACAGGATATTGTTCCATATAGATATTGTTATCGAGAATATATATTTCTTTATACTGTGCTATCATAAAATCAGCAAGCAAAAGAAATTCTTCATACGAAACATATGATCTCTTGCCATATATGGACATAAAATAGCCCATTTTGTTTTCAACTACCTGATTAAGCGATATCTTCGTAATAGATGAGTCCACAACTGAAAGTGGTATCCCCTTTAATACAACCAGCGTTTTTTCATTCGTACATATATCACTGATTTTTTCTTTAATCTGATTTGTTATAACCGAATCACTCATGTCATTCCTCCACATATCAATCCAGATAGTCTTTAACTTTTCTTGCTCTTGATGGATGCCTCAATTTTCTCAGTGCCTTAGCTTCTATCTGTCGAATCCTCTCACGAGTCACATTAAATTGTTCTCCAACTTCCTCTAGTGTTCTGGCCCGTCCATCATCCAAACCAAATCTAAGTCTCAAAATCTTCTGCTCCCTTTGTGTCAATGTGCTCATCACAACTTCAAGCGTACGTCTCAGCTCTCTATCTATGACAATATCTTCTACTGACAGGATACCTTCTTCCGGAATTATCTCTCCTAATTCCATATCCTCTTCATCTCCGATAGGAGCGTTCAATGAAGCATAACTAAGAAAATTGTTACGTAGTATCAAATACTCTCTCACTACCTCTTCGGACATGTGTAACACTCCTGATATCTTTTTAATCCTCTCTTCTATACTCAAGCCGATATATAGACTTTCCACTTTTATCACTTTATTTATCCGTTCCATCTTGTGAACCGGTATCCGTATCGCATAACCATTATCCATAATTTCTCTTGAGATAGCCTGCTTAATCCACCATACTGCGTATGTACTAAATGCATTTCCCTGATGAATTTCAAATTTCCTCGCTGCTTTTATCAACCCTATAAAGCCCACTTGTTCCAAGTCTTCAAAATCGAGTCTATTTCCATATCTCTTCTGATATGCTACAACATACTTATCAACCAATTTTTTGTTTTTTACACATAAGTCTTGCGCCGCCTGTTTATTCCCCTGTTGAATGAGAGTACATAATATCTCGTTAGATTGCCTTATATTTCGGTTTACAACAGGATTTTCTTCGTCATCTTCCAAGTAATAACTGTCCTTAAATAGTCCTTCATCATATAAAACCGGAAGCCCTTCTATGTCATCCTCATCTAATACTTCATCCGTCTCAAGGATATATGTATCTTCATCAATCTGTTCATTTTCATCAACTAAAGTGATTCCTTTCCTGTAAAGAATTTCCAAAACAGTATATTGCTCTCTTAGTGAAAGCATATCATATATGTTTTCAAATTGTTCATATGTGATTGAACCATCTTTCACAGATGGTTGTGCCATACTTAGGATTAAATCTTCGTTCATACATTGTTTCTCCTATCATCACATCCATGTAACATAATCCTCACAATCGTCAGCAATCTCCTTTATGAAGCTCGCCATTTTTGATTGTGGATTCTTTAAGGTGATGACCAATGTATCAATAGCACGAGTCAGTGGAATCATCGCCCAATTATAAAGATATTTTTTCTTTCGCTCTTCCGAACTTTCCAATAGCAGGGAATTCACTTCTCCATCTATATATTCTGCTTCTTTTTCTTCCATAAATACATCAAAATCCATGCATACAACGACCCAACCTTCCAATCCCCTGGCAGAGTCATATTGCAGAACTCTAACCTCGTCTGTATTCACACAGTATCCATCACGATTGTCACTATTAGTTCCATCCCACAGAAAAATCCCTTCCTTTTCAAAATCCTTAATCATCAAGAAGTGAGATGCTCCATATGATCTTTCAACCAATGAATGAGGTACTAAATACAACATATCATAGGCAATATTCCCAGCATCAATAAGCTTTTTCATTTCTGTCTTATGTACCTCAACAATGCGGTCATCTGAAATAATAACCACCTTTCCTCCTGGCATCTTATTGCTGGATAAGATTTTTCCCCCAAGTATTTCTGCTTTATTTGAATAAGCATTAAGGAAACTGACAATATTTTCTTTCTGCCGCAGGCAGTATTTCAGCTTAATATTATTTCTCTCACGAATGACAGTCCAATCGCAAACTTTCCCCCTTCTCACAAACTGATTTCCGCCGTCAGCAACTATTATCTTTCCCTTTTCAAATAATTTTAGAATCAAATCCCTCTCTGCATTTGTCCAATCTTGCGCCTCATCTATTAGTACATAATCCCAATTCAACTGCTCATCTGAAATAATCGTTTCGTGTGCCAGGCCTATCGCAACCTCATCGGACAAAAATTCATTCATTTCATTTAAAACAATCTCATAATTCTCAAGGAATTTGGTACCATTCATCTTTCCATCATATAAAATGCCGTTTGCCATATGTAAAAAATAGGATTGCATAGTGCTCACGTAAACACAATTTTCCTCAAACATATCTGGCAATTCCGCTAAGGCAAAAAGCCTTCTAATATCCGAAACAAGCGCACGATTATATGTTAGTATGATTACACGCGCCTGTTCTTCGTCAACTAATCTTATCGCGGTTTGTATGAGACCAACAGTTTTTCCCGTCCCGGCCCTTCCTCTATAAATGGAAACTTTTCCATTAGCATCAACCAGAGCATTATCCCCTAACGCCTTATTTGTAATCATTTCTATCCTTTTACGAGTCATTTCCCCCATTTGCGTTTTGGTACTTGAAAATAGCATTAATGCTTTCTGAAAATCATTCAACATACAAGACTTATAATTTGATTCAAATACAAATCCGGCACGTGTCCTAAAAGGTGGCTTTTGCCAGATTAAAAGCTGCATTAGTTCTCTAAATTCAAAATCAGCTCCTATCACATTTGATGTCAAACTTCCTCCATCGCTTTCAAGGAGTCCTCTTATGTCATTAGCTGTCACCTGTGTAAACCAAATGATATTAGTTATAAACGGAGAAAACGACAGCGCCTTCTCAAAGTAACTCTTTGCAGCAATCTTTTGCTTATTTGATTGCAATGTGACACAATGAAGCCCATGCCCATACTCCACATAAAAATCTGTTCCATTTCTTACAATCCCTGAAACATCATGGCTCTTAACTTCGATGACTGTACAAAAACTCTGGATATCGACTTTTCCGTTCACTTTGTTTTGTGATTCACCATCTAGTTCTGGTTCATTGAATTCTGCATTCACGCTGTAGTTATTTAGATTCCCAATCATCATAAGATCGATATCTTTTACAACTTGTCCAAATAGAGTTGCACTCGCAAATAGGACTATTTCCCCAATGACCGAATCAGGTACGCTATTTTGTATTATGCTTTTCATTTTTAGCGCGGCATTATATTCATCAGAATCTTTATCCGCACCATATATGGATACTTTTACTCCCATGTAATCACCTAAATCTCTTCTGTGTGTCAGATATGCTTTAATTCTATATCTCGGATTGTCCTAAAAAAAGGACTTAAAGGCATACTTTCTTCTGCTGGTTACTGTTCAGGCCCTCGTCAAAGGGGTTATCCCATACCCCCATTTTTATATTTAAGTCCTCCAAAAAAGTGCGTAAAATAGTGATTGGTACTACAATGATTGTGGTATGTTCATAATACAAGTCCTGTATTACTTATTTTTTATGATTTTGACCAATCTCTTAACAGATAATCCACTATAAGCAATTTTATCCTCATAAGTGATGAACTTTTCCAGCCCTTCCATACCATAAACTTTTTGCATATGAAATGTCTTTAAGGCTGGTTATGACCTTTTCATAACCCATACCGCTCCAATCGGCGACAAACTGCTCTGTGGTTGCACAGTGTTGTACATTTGTTGTATTATACTTAAACTACTTTTTTATCATTGCCCTTTATTCATGATAGGTATATCTTATTACATGTGCTAATATGTCTGAATATATTGAGCCTTTATTATATTATCACATTTCCACTATACGCTCAAGCTTATATCATCCTTTTTTAAGCATAATTTACTATATTTCTCACACACCTCACCAATCATTCGCCTCCGCTCATTAATTCTTTGATAGCATCCTCAGCTGGGAATAAAAATGCCTCACTAATGGTATTTGTAATATTCTCAATTTCTTTTATCCGTCATATCCTCTGGTCAAATAAAGAGAAGGTATGCCTTCTGCGACTTCACAACAAAAAAAATCCAGATTTTCTCCAGACCGTTTATCCTTTCGATATTGTGCACTTCATGTACCTCTGCCCATATCCAAGTCTCCTCTATCCCATACTCCTTATACAGCTGATCCCGATACTTTTTATCCTTAGCGGCTTTCTCGATATCCTCCTGCCGCCCGGCCTGAATCAAACTAAGTATCAAGCGATTGATTTTGTCTTCACCTTCTGCACGCCCTTCCATTTTCACATAATCATCCCTTGCATTCCTGTCGCGGATATCTTTCATATGTGCGTCATACAGCGCCTTAAGCGTTCTACCTAACCCCATGGTTCTGACCTCTCTGATTGCCTCAACTATTCCGGGATTTTTTGTCTTTGTCTGCAGCATATCCAGTTCCTCCTCCGTCTGAGTATTGAAAAATTAGTGAATTCATTTTAACTACATAGACTTTCCAAATAAATAAATTTGCATGATTTACATTATCAAAAACCATAAATAGTATGCTTTTAATATAAATTATTATAGGTTAATTATATTTGCAATAAGTAATTTCTAAATGCTTCATAAAAAATCAAAGCGGCCCAGCACCGCCGCCAAGCCGCTTCAAACATCAAAACCTCATCACTCCCCCAACTTCCCCTTCAACTCCTCATACTCCTCCTGCATCTTCTTAAACGTCTCCTCATCCCCCGCCTC
>JAFLTH010000087.1 GCA_022510525.1 Lachnospiraceae bacterium
TTATTCCCGAAAGCCGACCACCAGCCAGCTTACTATTTGTGCAATCCGTCCTTCAACCCAGAGACAAATTTCAATTTTCAAAATATCGCCTTCCCTCACTGATGTCCTTCTGCATCTGCGATTTAAGGGCTTCAAGATTTTCGAACTTCATCTCCGGCCTTTTGAATGAAAGGAGTTCAACGGTAAGTTCTTTTCCGTATATGACATCATCAAAGTCGTAGAAATAAGTCTCCACACCCATGATTTTATCATCCGTCACCGTAGGTTTACAGCCCACATTAGAAATAGCTTTATATCGCACACCTTCCACCCAGGCGTAGGAATAGTAGACTCCTGACGGCGGAAGCAGTTTTTCCCCGGATGGAATAAGGTTTGCAGTCGGCATACCTATCGTTCTTCCAAACCTTCTTCCGTGCGAGACTATTCCGCTTATTTGATAGGGTTCACCCATAAGCAAGGTTACGCTTTCCATATCCCCCCGCCTCACTGTGTCTCGGATTAGGGTAGAGCTGATTTCCTGACCCTCGAAAGTTACCTTATCTATGATTTCGGCATGATATCCGTTTGACTTGGCCATACGTTTAAGGAGCTCTGCATCTCCGGCCCCCTTATTGCCAAAAGAAATGTCCGTACCGGCAACTATGACCGCTGCTCCAAGCTTACCTGTAAGATACTCTGTAACAAAACGCTCCGGCTCTGTTGCAGCCGTTTCCTTATTCATTGGGAATTCTATTAAAACATCTATTCCAAGTTTGTCAAATGCAAATCTTTTCTCTTCTTTGGTCATCAGTCCCTGAAGCAGTCTGCCCCTAAAAAAAGCCTCCGGAGCCGGATCAAAAGTAAAAATAACCGATATCAGTCCGTTATTTTTTTGTTCCAGCACCTTGTTAAGCAGTTTTTGATGCCCCAAATGCATGCCGTCAAACTTGCCAATTGCAACCGCACTTTTATTTTCCAGCTTAAAATCCGTTGTTCCCTGTATAATACGCATATCTATAACCGCGCCTTTCTTACAGCTGACAAATGCCTGTAACCTTTCAATGCCTGACAAGCAGACTACTTATCCGTAATAAACATCTTTACAGGCATAAATACCCTGTCCTTACCTTCAAAACGATAAATCCCGTAAAACTTCCCTGTTTCATCATATACGCAAAATCTTTCGCCATCCGCAGGGAGATTATCCTTAGATATAGAAACCTCAGATACCGTGTCCGCAGATGACTTAGTTATGTAAACCATATTTAAATCAAGACAATTACCGTTTTGTAACAGTTTGTGATATTCCTTTTTAACTTTCAACTTGTCAAGTTCCGGAAACATCCCGTCCGGAGAGATAATGTAATCTTCAATGTCTACCTCTGTTTTTCCATATTTCCTATCTTCACCGTCTCCCGTAACCAGTTCCTGCACCCTGCCAAGAGTAAGTGTATCCTTTATCAAAAAGCGTCCGACACGGGTCCTCTCAAGTGATTTCATTGCACCGCCGCAGCCTGCTTTCTTTCCGATATCGTCGCACAACGTACGGATATATGTACCTTTGGAGCATACTACTCTCATTTTAACAATAGGAATACGGATTTCTAAGATTTCTATTTCTTCTATACGGACGTTTCTTGTCCTGCGCTCAACCGTTTTGCCTTCTCTTGCCAGCTCATAGAGCTTTTTGCCGTTGACCTTGAGTGCGGAATACATTGGCGGGAGCTGTTCATATTCGCCCTGAAAAGAATATATGATTTCCTTAAGTCGTTCCTCATCTATTGATACTTCCCCGTGAGACAGTACGGTTCCGGTCATATCCTGCGTATCTGTTGTCACACCAAGATAAAGCTCTGCTACATACTCTTTATCCTCATCGGTAAGCATATCGCAAAGCTTCGTTCCCACACCCAGACATACCGGAAGCACACCTGTAGCATCCGGGTCTAAAGTTCCTGTATGTCCTATCTTTTTCTGACCTAATATCCCACGCAGTTTCGCCACAACATCATGCGACGTGTATCCTGCTTCTTTATATATGTTAATTATTCCATGATACATCTTAATCTTCCATTCCGACTCAACCCATATTACCGCTTTTTTCTTTATCTATATCTTCTTTAGCTTCTTCTTTTTCTTTCAGCTGCTCTTCTATATATACGGACAGATTGTTAATGACATCATGGTGGGTGCCATGCATTGTGCAGCCTGCAGCCCGGACATGACCGCCGCCACCGAATTTCACCGCAACATCAGCAACATCCACATTACCGCCGGAGCGCATGCTCACCTTATATTCCATAGGCTTGGTTTCATACATAAAGATAGCGCACTCAACTCCTTTGACGCTCATAAGTTGATTTACAATGCCGTCAAGATCTTTGGGCGTAACCATATAAAAATCCATATTCTTCTTACTTACTATACTGAAAATGCATTTCCCGCCCATAAAACGGATACTTTCCAAAATTGCCCTGCCCATTATCTGACTCTGGAGATATGTTTTTTCATAAAATGTCTCATTTATAATCTTAGAAAAATCAAATCCAAATTTAATTAATTCCGACGCTATCTCCAGTGTCCTGGGGGAAGTATTGGAGTATTGAAAAACACCGGTATCGTGGATAATGCCAATATAAAGCGCTTTGGCAATTTCCTCATCAATCCGCGATTTATCCATCAATTCATATAACAGCTCACAGGTGGAGCTTCTCTCCGGTTCCAGGAAATTGAGAAGACCGCAGCCGGAATTGCTGATGTGATGGTCAATATTAATCTTTTTTACCGCCTTTTTAAAAATATGCTCCGCTTCACCCAGTCTTTCCAAATTGCAATCCAATGCAAAATAGGCATCATATTCTTTATCGGTACTAAAATCCGAACATATTTTATCAATATCACATATACAATTAAATATATCTGCCGGCTGTTCCAAATATATGTCTATCTGTGCCTTCGGCAATGACTTTTTAAGATAAAGATACAGTCCCATAACCGAACCGACGCAATCTCCGTCCGGCCGTACATGACCGCTGATTCCGATAGTTTGGGCATGCTTTACTTCATCTGCTATATTCATCAAAAGATGCCCCCTTTACGATTTATTCACGTCGTCAATCAGTTTAGACATACTGACTCCGTATGCAATCGACTGGTCCATAATAAAACTTATCTGCGGAGTATTACGCAAATTTATTTTCCGCGCAAGCTGGTTTCTAATAAAACCCTCCGCACTTTTTAAGCCCGCAAAGGTCTCCGCCTGCACTCTTTCATCACCAAGCACACTTATATATGCCTTACACGTCTTTAAATCCGGAGCAACCTCTACTGCAACTACGGAAGTAAGTTCACCGATTCTCGGATCCTTTAATTCACCGCGTATGATTTCTGCGAGAGCGCGTTGGACTTCGACATTGATGCGGTTGTTTTTAAGACTGTTTTTACGCATGTTTACTCCTTCTGACGAACTTTATTTAAATTTCGGTTATCAAAACAGAATTAGGTTCTCGGTACCTCAACCATAATATATGCCTCAATAATATCAAGCTCCTGCATCTGGTCGAAGCCTTCAAATACAAGGCCGCATTCAAATCCTGCCTTGACTTCTTTGACATCGTCTTTAAATCTCTTGAGTGATGCAAGAGCGCCTTCGTAAATCTGCTCGCCTTCTCTGGTGATACGTATCTTACATCCCCTCTGGAATTCACCGTCCAGTACGTATGAGCCTGCAATGTTACCGATTGACGAGGCCTTGAATATCTGGCGTACTTCTGCATGACCAATGATTTTTTCTTCATATACAGGGTCTAACATACCCTTCATTGCAGCCTCGATATCCTCGATTGCCTGATAGATTACCTTGTAAAGTCTGACATCCACTCCCTCACGCTCTGCGATTGACTTGGCAGTTGCATCAGGTCTTACATTGAAACCGATAATGATTGCGGATGAAGCCGAAGCAAGTGTAACATCGGATTCTGTTATTGCACCTACACCACCGTGAATACATTTAACCACAATCTCGTCGTTGGAAAGCTTCATAAGACTCTGTTTTACGGCTTCTACGCTTCCCTGTACGTCTGCTTTGACAATAAGGTTGAGTTCCTTTAAGTTTCCTTCCTGAATCTGATTGAACAGATCATCAAGGGACATCCTTGACTTAGTATCTGCAAGCATTTCTTCTTTATGCTGAGACATATAAGTATCGGCATATGATTTTGCGGATTTGTCATTTTCGTGTACTATAAATACCTCTCCTGCGCTTGGCACATCGGAAAGTCCCAATATTTCCACAGGCATAGAAGGAATTGCTTCTTTTACCCTTCTGCCTTTATCGTCTATCATTGCACGAACCTTACCATGGCTGGCTCCGGCTGATATAAAATCGCCTACATGGAGTGTACCTTTCTGTACAAGTACGGTTGCCACAGGTCCGCGGCCCTTATCCAGCTCTGCCTCGATTACAAGACCTCTTGCCCGTCTGTTCGGGTTTGCTTTAAGTTCAAGAATCTCTGCCGTAAGCAGGATTGTTTCAAGCAGGTTATTTATACCTTCGCCTGACTTGGCGGAAACAGGCACAAACTCTGTAGAACCGCCCCAGTCTGCCGGAATAAGCTCATATTCGGTCATTTCCTGTTTAACCCTGTCTATGTTGGCATTGGGTTTATCTATTTTATTTACTGCAACTATAATTTCAATACCTGCTGCCTTGGCATGGTTGATGGCTTCTATAGTCTGAGGCATAACACCGTCATCGGCTGCCACGACCAGTACTGCGATATCTGTTGAATTGGCACCACGCATACGCATAGCGGTAAACGCTTCGTGACCGGGCGTATCCAGGAAGGTAATCTTCTGATTATTTGCAGTGACTGTATATGCACCGATTGCCTGTGTAATACCACCGGCTTCCTTGTCTGTCACATTCGTCTTCCGGATTGCATCAAGAAGGGAGGTCTTACCATGGTCAACATGACCCATAACACAGATTACAGGCGGTCTGGGCACCATCTTGCTCTCATCTTCCTCTTCTTCTTTAAGAAGCTCTTCTATTACGTCTACCTTTACTTCCTTTTCACAGATAATCTCATACTCTATTGCAATATTCTCGGCATCCTCAAAGCTGATTTCCGAATTGACAGTAACAATCTGTCCTTGCATAAAGAGTTTTTTAACAATAGCTGAAGGCTGCATCTTCATCTTATCTGCAAGGTCCCTGATTGTTAAGGTTTCAGGAAGCGTAATTACCTTAATCTGTTCCTCTACAACAGCCTCCACTTTCTTCTCAGGTTTGATGAAACGTCCCGGCTTATTGCGGTTCTTTAAGTTCATCTCATCATCTTCATAAATCAAATCCTTACGCGAGCGTTTATCCTTCTCCTGAGAAATTCTGCGTTTTTCTTCATCTCTGTGTTTCTCATTGTCCTTGACGGGACTCTCGGGCATAAAGTCCTTGTTACTTCCACCCTTTTTAAATCTATTATCCTGCCCGCCATTTCTTCTCGCAGGGCGATCATTATTTGAATAATTCCTGCTATTATCCTGCATAGAACGGTCACTGCGATTATTGCCCTGACTGCCTCCGTTAGCCTGATGAAGCGTTCTTTCAGTTCTGATATTTTCATTGCTAAGATTTTCGCGAATTTTGTTTTCCTGAACATTTTTCTGATTCTGGGCATTTTCTTTTTCCCTGTTCTCTAATTTTTCCTGCTGCCTGCGCTCCATACGGCGCTCCTGCTGTTGTTTCTGTCTTACATCATAAGGCTCCGCAGTCACCTGACTCGGTTTATGCGTAGGTCTTATAATTGTATGATGCTCGGGCTGCTTTTGAAAATTACCTCCTCCGGCAGGTCTCCTGTCAGCGCCCCCCTGAGAGGGTCTTGCACCTCCCATCTTAGAGTTCTGTGTATTACCTACAAAAATGATTTTTTTCTTTTTCCTGGGTTCTTCCGCCGGAACCGCCGGTTTGGCCGGTGCTGCTGCCTGCTTAGCTACCTTTTCCGGTGCTTCAGCCTCTACTTCTTCCGATTTTGCCGTATCAGCTTTTGCCGCAGTTTTTTTAGGTTTTGCGACGTTTTTCTTTTCCGATTTTTCTGCATCGCTCTCTGCAGCTTTACTATTCTGCCCAAACTGCTTACGGACTAACTCAATACACTCATCCTCAATAGAGCTTTGAGCAGCCTTTACTTGATAACCTTTATCCTGTAAAAAAGCAACAATTTCCTTGCTCTGTAATTCTAACTCCTTTGCGAGCTCAAATACTTTCATTTTCGCCATGCTCACTACCTCCGTCTAATATCAAATCTCCTAAATGTCCTCTTATCGAATTTGCAAACCCCTCATTTGTAATCGCCAGAGAAGTTCTTTCCTGTTTTCCCATGGAGTGCCCCAGAATATCTTTTACTCCAAACTCGTAAACGGGTACTTTATAATATGCACACATGTTACAAAACTTTTTTTTCGTATTATCCGAAGCATCCTCTGCTACTATTACCAGATATGCCTTCCCTGACTTTACCGCACTCTCTGTTGCAAATCCTCCGCTGACGACATTTCTGGAACGGGTTGCAAGACCAAGCAAGGATAATACTTTTTTCTTAATAATCTCATTATCCCTGCACATTCTCTTCAAACTCCCTTTCCAGTTTCTCATATATTTCATCCGGAATATTCATTTTGAAAGAACGTGACAATCCCTTGTTCTTCCTTGCTTTACTAAGACATTCTTTTGTCATGCAAAGGTACGCTCCTCTGCCGTTTTTCCTGCCGGACGTATCCAAAATTATTGAATCGTCCGAAGTCTTAAGCACCCTCATCATTTCTTTTTTATTTTTCATTTCCTTGCAGCCAACACACTGGCGCATCGGAACCTTCTTTTTACTGTTCAAATCCTAATCTACCTCTTACTCTTCGTCGGTATATTCTTCTTCGTCGTACGATTCACCGTCGTATAATTCGCCTTCCAGCCCCTCGTCATATTCACCGTCTTCATAGTCGTCATCATCATAATCATCATATTCATAATCTTCATAACGGAAGCCCGGTGCATCCTTGGCCTGCGTCTCACTCTTAATATCTATCTTATATCCGGTGAGTCTGGCTGCAAGCCTTGCATTCTGTCCCTCCTTGCCTATCGCTAAAGAAAGCTGATAATCCGGAACGACTACCTTGGCCGTCTTTTCATCCGGGTCGGCAAAAACCGCAACAATCTTGGCAGGGGATAAAGCGTTTTGGATAAGGATACCGGGATTTTCATCCCAGTTCACGATATCAATTTTTTCACCGCGAAGCTCTTCCACGATCAGGTTTACCCTTGCCCCGTTCATTCCGACGCAGGCACCGACCGGATCCACGTTAGGATTATTGGAACGAACCGCCATCTTGGTTCTGCTTCCGGCTTCTCTGGCTATGCTCATAATTTCTACCGTACCGTCCTTTATTTCGGTAACTTCCGTCTCAAACAATCTTTTTACAAGCTCAGGATGTGTACGGCTCACAAGAATCCTCGGTCCCTTAGGTGTATTCTTGACTTCAAGAATGTATACCTTGATTCTTTCGGTGGGTCTGAAAGATTCACCGCGGACCTGTTCGTTTTCGTTAAGTATTGCGTCTGTTTTACCAAGGTTTATAGATATGTTTCTTCCTATATAACGCTGCACTATACCTGTTACAACATCCTTTTCCTTTTCATAGTACTGATTATATATGACACTTCTTTCTTCCTCGCGGATTTTCTGTAAAATCACGTTCTTGGCATTCTGGGTTGCAATACGGCCAAATTCCTTGGACTTGATTTCTACATTAAGAATATCTCCTACTTTAGCTTTCTTGGAAACCTGCTTGGCTTCTTCTACGGAAATCTGTAAGCAGTCGTCCTCAACTTCCTTTACAACTTCCTTTTGTGCATAGCACAGGAAATCACAGGTCTCCCTGTCAATCTCCACCTTGATGTTATCCGCCTTGCCAAAATGGTTTTTGCAGGCTGTAAGCAAAGAATTCTCAATTGCATCAAAAAGAGTCTCCTTACTGATGTCCTTCTCCTTTTCCAGCATATCCAATGCTTCCATCAATTCCTTATTCATTTTTCCAGTATCCTCCTTGTGGTTATTCTAAAAATCAAGCGCCAGTCTTATAATCGCAATGTCTGTTCTGGCAAATATTTTTTCTTCATTATCAATAGTTACAGTGATTGTATCGGCATCGTAAGCTTTCAAAATGCCGCCAAATTCTTTCTGCTTGTCAATCGGCTTATACAGTTTAAGCTCCACCTCTTCACCAAGACTTTTCTCAAGGTGCTTATCTTTCTTAAGCGCCCTGCCAAGACCGGGACTGCTCACCTCAAGTATATAGGCATCCTTGATAAAATCTTCCTTATCCAGTTCATCGGAAAGCGCCCTGCTGACATTTTCACAGTCATTTATATTGACGCCTCCCGGCTTGTCAATGTAGGCTCTCAGGTACCAGTCGCTTCCCTCTTTCACATACTCGATATCGTAGATTTCTACACCGAAACGCTCGACTATCGGGGAAAGAATCGCTTCTGTTCTTGCCTCGTAAGTTTGGCTCGTAGACATAGCTTAAGTTCCTCCGTAGTATTTAGTACAAGTAAAAGAGTGGACTCGCAAGTCCACTCTAATCTTAACAGTACTATACTTTACATATTGGTAATTGTAACACTAAAATGTTTAAAATGCAAGAGAAAAATTTTATTTGACTGATACGGTCAATTTGAACACTGTCGGTTTGCAGTATGAAGCCTTTCTGCTTGTCTCCTTTTCCCAAAACTGCCCTTTATAATATACGTTGAATGTAAGCTTATATGTTCCCTTTTTAATAGTGCCGTTTCCGTCAAAGGTCACACCCGTAAGCCGGCCGTCATCATCAAATACCGGAGTGATACCTGCAGGGACTTTCTTATTGGCATCGGTATTCCATTCCACTTTATCAATTATTCCGTTATTACTCAAAAGCGTGACCGCCTTGGTGTTGTTTCCGGTATTAACATATGTATAAAATACCGGTTTGGATGAGGCGTTAAGCTTAACTTTGGACTGCTTTGGAGTGATTGTGATATCCTTTGTTTCAACGGTGATGCCATCCGGCATATCGGCGGTTTTGCTGTCTCTAAGCGTAAATTCAAGTCTGAAAGCATATTTCATTCCTTTGGTAAAATGATGTACATCATCCGCTGCGTCTTCTTTGGCCGATATGGTTACCGTGGAATCTTCATTCAATACCGGGTAATTAAAATATTTCCTTGCATCAAGAATGGAATCTGTCAGTTTTGAAGCCTGCTTGAATTTAACCGCTTCAATCTCATCCGTAAAATTAACCTTTTTAATCGTGTAAGAAACAGATGTGGTATCCCGATTCAATACATCTATGCTGCCCTTTGCTTTAAGGGTTACGGAAGGCGCCTTGTTAATCAGCGTAACCGTTACGTTTATCTTATTACCCGGCGTATCGGTTGTTGTTCCATCCTGCGCCGTTACCTTGTTATAGTATGGAGTACATACAAATTTGTAAGTATCGAGCGCAGACTCGCCGATTATCTTCGCTTCCATCATACGTTTATCGGCATCGTAATAAAGGCTCACGTTCTTGTTTGAATTGACCGGGGAAGGCAAGCCGACATAATCCCATTTAATATCTGCAAGTTCCATATTGTACTGCGAAACGGAATTTACTGCTATATATGCCTTTTCCCCGCTTGTTTGACGGTTAAGCTTAAGTTTGGTTGTGCTGAGCTTAAGAACAGGCTCAACATTTTCTTTATCGATAACAATAGTAACATTGCAGCTTACATCGCTGAAACTATCCTCATCAGTATCAGTACCTGCCGAAACCAACAACGGGAGCGTGTATGTTCCGGACTTTATATCCTTAAAATCAACTTTAATGTTTAGTCCGTCATCACAGGGAGATATGCCCTCTATGAATTCGGATGCCTTTTGGTAATTTTTCCCACCTTTTTCATTTAATGTAACACTTGTAATATCCTCAAGGAGGTATCTTTCCTTAGCACTGACTTGTCTATCAAGTGTAAATTTAAGACTTTTTTCCTCTTGTAACTTATTATAATTGAGCCTGATTGGCGAAACCGACTGAATCAGTTTCGGCGCCTTACTGGTGGTCTTTACATTAATGGCAATTTCCTGCGGCTCATAGCCTTCCACCTGCACCTGCAATGTTCCGGAAAGCACCGGTTTATTATTAGACATTTTTACAAATTCATCATACTGTCGTCTTAAATAAAGCACTCCGTTCCTTAATTCAAAGTTATCGGTAAATCCGATGTTTTGTGCATTAGCTATTCCCAGTATTTCAACATTACCGCTTATAGAAGTCACAATGAGCGGATAGCCGGCTGCCGGATATAAAGTATTGATAGTTACCGCTTTAAGTGATACCTTGGGCAAAGTATCGGTTATCTTTAATTTAATACCGATTTCGTCCGAATATCCGACATTGTCGGCAGTACTTGATATAACTCTTACCTGTGTCTGATAGGTCTTATTGTCCAGATTCTTATTCACAAGACTTATCTCCCAGTCATTTGTTCCCGCAATATGTTCCAGCTTAAAATCATCGGAATAGTCCACAAGTTTGGCATCTATAATCTCGTTCTCCATTATTGGCAGAATTGAAAATCGGGTTCCGTTAACAGCTTTTTTATTCAAAGAAAGTGACACTTGTGTCAGATATGGATTTCGTTCCGACTCATCCATAATTTCATATGTATACTGCACAGTAACTTCTTTGAATACCATATTACTGACTGCCATACCTTCTTTTAACGCAACAGCATTGATAGTCGTAGTACCAAGGGTATTTATTGTAAAAGGAGCTTCATATTTCGTTCCGTTTTCCATAGACGGCATAGAATCATCGGTTGTATAATATACCACCGCTCCATCCTGTGCCTGTATTGTAATACACTGAGTCCCAAGGCTGGCGGATATTGTTTCCGTACCTATTTCAGGTTCGCTAATCTGTTCTATTACCGTTATATCCTCACCATAAACCTCTCTATATATATCTTCGGGGTCATGCGCCAATACTTTTAAAGTATAGGTACCTGCGGCATCGAATATGAGCCCCTCCTCAGACATTATTTCACTGTCAGGAGTAGGTGTCTCACCGTTAGTGGTATAATATAATACCATATTAGGCGTTTCTTTTACCTCATAACATACCTTTACGCCTCCAAGTATCTGAGTCTTCCTCTTCTCAAGACTGGCCAACGCCTGAACAACAACATCCTGTCTTACCGCTTTACCGGCAGCCGCACCCTCTTTAACGGCAATTGCACGAATTACGACAGTTCCCGGAGTATCTATTACAAAAGGTTCCTTATACAGGTTTGCTTTATAGATCGTTGGCAATGAACCATCGGTCGTGTAATATATCGAAGCACCCTCATCCGCCTGTATTGTGATATGCTGCGTATAAACGTTATTTGTAGAAACTTCTTCCGTACTAATTACAGGATCATTAAGCTGTTCTACTACTACTACATCCTCATCATAAATATCCCCATATACGCCGCTTGGGTCATGCCACAATAACTTCAATGTATGAGTACCTGCAGTACCGATAATGAGTTGGCCGCCTTTCATTATTTTACTCTTTGTCGTGGGCATCTCTCCATTATCCGTATAATATAATACCATATTAAGCATTGCTTTTACTTTATAGCTTACCTTTACACCGTCAAACATTGGAGTATGGATCTTCTCAATATCAACAGACGTATTGACATTAACTTCATATCTTGCCGTTTTACTTGAAACCGCCCCATCCTTAACCGCCATTGCACGAATTACGGTAGTGTCCGGAGTATCTATTGTAAAAGGTTCATTATATAAAACCGCATCATCCTCTGACGGTTCGGAACCATTAGTCGTATAATATATCTTAGCTCCGCTCTCTGCCTTTATTGTTATACGTTGTGCATACGTATCGCCAAGCGGTACTACTTCCGTACTTATGGCAGGTTCCTTAAGCTGCTTTACAATTATCCTGTCATCTACAATAACACTTCTATAAGTCTCTGACGGGTCATAATATGCCAATACCTTCAATGTATGCGTTCCTGCGGTATTAAATAAAAGTCCTTCATCCGGCAGTATTTCACTGTCTAGAGTGGGAAGTTCACCATTGGTAGTATAATACAATACCACGCCTTCCGGCTCCACAACCGAATATTTTACACTTATACCGCCGGACACAGGAGTATGTTCTTTTTCAAGTATAATCGCCTGCTGCCCCGATATTGTAATTGTTATATCATCATACTTTGACGGATTATAGACAGAAGATGCCCTTACCGTTACGGTTCCGTTTGAAACCGCAGTTACAAGACCTGATGTAGTCACCTGAGCATATACACTATCGCTTGAATCCGGCAGGAAGAATATTACACTCTGGCTTATAGTCTCAGGCAATACCATGACCGAAAGCTGCAACTGCCCCCGGTCTTCCGTAATTAAATTCCCGCCCGATATCTTAACCGACATTGCATCCGTGGTCAATTCCTTATACATTCCCGCAAAGCGGATATTGTCTCCGGCTCCATCCGGTTCAAAAGTATCGCTCATAGGAATGATGACCGCCGCCCCCGGATCAAGGCTTAAATTCGCAACCGGCTGTGTAATGTTCGACTTGATTGTCTCAGCCCACTTTTCTCCGCCAAAACCGAATGCGCCCTCTGCATTTTTTAAGAATAAAGCAGCACGGAAGTTAAACAAAAGCTCACCGCCGGACACTCCCAGCTTATCTGCAATGACCGAAAAAAGATCGGTGGACTCATTTAAGGCATTCATGGTATCCTTATAAACCGTATCATCATCCTCATACTGCGTACGTATATACTGACTGAAAAGATAGCTGAGTGCATAACTGCTAAGCGTATTATAACTGCCCCATTTAAACAAAGATACCTTCCCGCCGGAAATACCGGTATTGGTATTGTAATTTGAAATACGGCTCGTTGCCTCCCCATAGCACAAATGTGCGGCCGCCTCCGAATATGCCTCGTTCAGATATGTAGGTACCTTAAGTTGCAAAAATTTATTTTCGTTATCCCTGCATATGGAAAAATTAATCATATGCTGAAGTTCGTGTACCATGGTTCTTTTGCTGTATACGGAATCCAGTGTATTATTTGTCGCATTTCTGTTCATACCCTGCCAGGAATCTATATGCAGACAGTCAATATTATTCTTTGTTCTGTTTGAATAATTTATATTAAGGTCTGCACTGTAATAATATCCCGCAGTATATGAACTGCCCGTCATTTTGTTACCATTGATATCATAGCAAATAAGCGCAGTCTTTCCGTCATTGTCACCATACTTACAATCTACGGTTTCCTTACTGCCAAACATCTCGGTCATCTTGGGAAATTGACTGTCAAATTCCAGTGCAAGCTCATTCATATAATTCTTCATCCGCACTGCATCAGCCACATAAATAGGATCATCAACAGGAATCCACACGGTACAATAATCACTTATGGCAACACAGACACAGTCAACACTGTTATATTCATTATTGGCTGTTGTATTCAAATAAAAATTTCGTTCATAACCGATATAATATTCTATAGGTGCAGCTTCCTGACTTGCCTGATAGGCTATACTTCTTGCGTTAAGAACAGGTTCCGGCAGAAATGAATCCGGGTCGATAAGTCCCATGCCGTTTTCATCAAAGTCATAGATGTCAGGATCGTCAGAATATAAAGCATAAATCCCCGGAGCGTTCAAAATATTTTTAATGTTAGATGAAACTTTATCTGCTAAAGGAAGCGCCCCTGCAGACTCGCTTGCGCCATTTTCATCTGTACTAACGTTGGCAACAAGAAGATAATCCCCGTCGTATGGTGGTGCGGTATCTACTAAAAAACTTTCTGTCATTGAGTTTGATGGGGGTTCGGCACCAGATTCGGGTTCTGTTTCGGATTCTTCTTCTGATTCTGTTTCAGACTCTACATCTTTATTATCATCAGAATCGTCCTTCTGAGCAGTGTCACTCAAATCATTGTCATCTGAAGTATCATTCTCATCAATATCATCTTCTGTAGAATCGTCTTCTATAGTCTCATCCCCTGTAGTATTGCTTTCTGTAGCATCATCCTCTGCAGTAGTATCCTCTAAGGTATCTTCATCTGAAATAGTATCTTCTGATGTATTTTCTTCCGTAATTGTGTCTTCTGAAGCATTATCTCCTGAAGTAACATCTTCAACATATTCATTTATTCCCGTATTTTCAGGCATCGCAAAAACACTCATACTCGCATCGGAAATGAGCAAAGTAAATACCAGAAATGCCGACATTATTCTTCTATACATAATTTATATTCTCTCCTTATACAGGCACAAATAATTGCGACGTTTTTCGATATGCTGTCACAAATATAAATATATTATAACATACCAATGTGAACAGTTGCTAAAAATACTTCAAAAAAATGCAAAAAAACACTTGCATTTTTATCCAATCTATAATAGAATAAGCAAGTGTCAATTAATATGGCTCGTTGGTCAAGCGGTTAAGACGCCGCCCTCTCACGGCGGAAACAGGGGT
>JAFLTH010000088.1 GCA_022510525.1 Lachnospiraceae bacterium
CGCCCCGGCTCCGACGCCTCTCCATCCGTCTCAGCCACAAATTTCAATTTTTATAACAAAGCATATAAAATGAAAGTATGAAATTTAGTTAAAAAATAATTGACAAACCATAAAATTCTATATACAATATGAGTATCATAAACAATAGAAACAGTAATGCATACATATTCTGTTGTCATGAATTCAATAAAGTGTGCAATTCGCACATTCCGGCAGTTTCTGCCAGTAATTCTATTAATTTATTTAAATATGGCAGGAACTGTACGATAAGAGGCTTGCTTCAAGCGTCATAGTTATCCTGTCTGTAACAAAGGAGGATAATCTATGAAAAAGAAAAAAGTTAAAAGGCAGGTAAAGGACCGCCTGTTCAGGTTCATATTTGATAAGGACAGAGACGCTTTGCTGCAACTGTACAATGCCTTAAATGGGACAGACTATACTGACGCATCAAAACTTCAGGTGGTTACGATTGAAAGTGCAGTATATGTTGTTATGAAGAATGATCTGGCATTTATGGTTGCAGGGGTGTTGAATCTGTATGAACACCAAAGTACATATAACCCTAATATGCCGGTGAGATTTCTAATCTATCTGGCTCAGGAATACCAGAAAATCATTGAGGAAGCGGAAGAAAGCCTGTACGGTACAAGGCGGATTTCTCTGCCCACTCCACAGTGTATTGTTTTTTATAATGGAGAAAAGGAAATGCCTGAGGAGAGTATTCTCAGATTGTCTGATGCATTTGAGAATAAGGAATTGGAAGCGGATGTAGAACTGAAAGTACGTATGTTGAACATCAACTATGGTCACAATTCCGATTTGGTGGCTAAGTGTCATATTCTTGAAGAATATGCCAGATTTGTGGAAGTTTCAAGAAACTATGCGACAGACGGAGAAAATATAGAAAACGTATTAAATAATGTGATTGACTACTGTATCGAGAATGGGATATTATCGGAATTTCTAAGAAAATATAGGGCAGAGGTGGTTGGGATGCTGTTGGAAGAGTTTGATGTAGATAAATATGAGAGATCTTTAAGAGCAGAAGGGCGAGAAGAAGGATATGAGGCCGGGCATTCTGCGGGCGATGCACAAAGGCTTGTAAGAAGCGTGGACGAAATAATGAAGCGGTTATATCTTACTTTGCCGCAGGCATGTAAGCTGATAGGTGTTTCTGTTGAAGAATATCGGAAGGCGAGGATTATCTGATAATATAGCTGACATCTAAATCTGAAAGTGATAAAATAGTAAAATAACATCAATTTGACTATACTTACACCATATTTTATCCTATAATAGAAATGATTAATAAATCATGCGGAAACGGAATCATGTAGATGGGTAGAAAGAAACTGGTGTTTGGTATTCTGGCGCATGTGGATGCCGGAAAAACTACATTAGCAGAAAGTATGTTATATTTAAGCGGCAGCATTCGCAAAGCAGGCCGAGTGGATCATGGAGACACTTTTCTTGATACGGATGCTCAGGAGCGGAGCAGGGGAATCACGATTTTTTCAAAGCAGGCCGAGTTTTCGTGGCAGAATATGGATGTGACACTGCTGGATACACCGGGACATGTGGATTTCTCTGCCGAGATGGAGAGGACATTGCAAGTACTCGATTATGCGGTGCTTGTAATAAGTGCATCAGACGGTGTTCAGGGACATGTGCTCACGCTGTGGAAGCTGCTTGAACGTTACCGGATTCCGGCTTTTATTTTTATAAATAAGATGGACCAGCCGGATACTGACAGTGAACTTCTGCTCAAGGAGCTTAAAGAGCGTCTGAGCCCGCAGTGCATTGATTTTACCTTGGAAAAAGAAGATAAAAACGATATATTTTTTGAAAATATAGCAGTCTGCGACGAAATTCTATTGGAGAAGTATCTTGATACAGGAATCATAGAAACGGTGGATATTGCAGACTTAATAAAAAAGCGGACAATTTTTCCGTGCTATTTTGGTTCCGCCCTGAAAATTGAAGGGGTGGATACGCTGCTGGACGGGATTGAGCAATATACGCTTCAGATGCAGTATCCGGATGAGTTTGGTGCAAGGGTATATAAGATTGGCAGGGATGATTCCGGAACCCGTCTCACTCATATGAAGATTACCGGCGGAAAGCTAAGCGTCAAGCAGCTTCTGCAGGATGGAAACGGAGAATGGGAAGAAAAGGCAGATCAGATACGGATTTATTCCGGTGTAAAATATGCTATGGAAAAAGAGGTGGCTGCCGGAACGGTCTGTGCCGTGACAGGACTTACCCGCACTTTTTCGGGTGAGGGACTGGGTTTTGAGTCTGACTCAATCGCGCCGCTTCTGGCACCGGTGTTGACTTATAAGGTCAATTTTCCTCCGGAATGTGACATACATGTCATGTATAAGGAGTTATGTAAACTCGAAGAAGAGGAGCCGCTT
The DNA here is from genome assembly GCA_022510525.1 of Lachnospiraceae bacterium. Taxonomy (GTDB): domain Bacteria; phylum Bacillota; class Clostridia; order Lachnospirales; family Lachnospiraceae; genus UBA3282. Next base: position 2,418 of record JAFLTH010000088.1, read on the forward strand.
TTGCACATTGTGTGGAAAGAGCAGCTTGGCGAGATTCATGCACAGCTCATGGGAGAGGTGCAGATTGAGATATTGAAGAGTCTGATAGCACAAAGACTTGGTGTTGATGTGGAATTTGATTCCGGCAGTATAGTTTATAAAGAAACGATTAGTTCCGCGGTTGAAGGTGTGGGGCATTATGAGCCCTTGCGGCATTATGCAGAGGTACATCTTTTGCTGGAGCCGCTTGATGCCGGAAGCGGTCTTGAATTTGCAACGGCTTGCAGTGAAGATGTACTGGATAGGAACTGGCAGAGACTGGTGCTGACACATCTTGAAGAGAAGGAACATCCGGGGGTTTTGACAGGTTCTCCGATTACGGATATGAAGATAACGCTTATCGCCGGAAAATCGCACCTGAAGCATACCGAGGGCGGTGATTTCAGACAGTCAACTTACCGTGCCGTAAGGCAGGGACTTTGTAAGGCTGAAAGTGTATTGCTGGAGCCGGTTTATGAATTCAGGCTGGAGCTGCCTTCTTCAATGATAGGACGTGCAATGTCGGATATACAGGCTATGCATGGACGTTTTGATGCTCCGATGGCAGACGGGGATATGTCGGTATTGACCGGAACAGTTCCCGTTGCGACTATGCAGGGATATCAGACTGAAGTAATGTCGTATTCGGGTGGAATAGGCAGACTGTTTTTAAATATGAAAGGCTATGAGCCTTGTCATAATGCCGAAGAGGTAATAGAGCAAATCGGTTATGATGCCGAAGGGGATCTGGACAACCCGCCGTCTTCGGTTTTCTGTGCGCATGGAGCCGGATTTGTTGTACCATGGTATGAAGTGGAAGATCATATGCATGTGGAGAGTGCACTTTCAAGAGAACATCGACCAAAACAGTCAACCAAAAACGCTGATTATAACAAAATTGCCGCCAATGACAAGGAATTAGAGGAAATCTTCAACCGAACTTACGGAAGCAAAAGTGAAGCGGCATCGGGAAGAAAAAACTATTCCTATCAAAAAGTAATACGTGCAGATGATAGTAATGGCGGAGAATACAGGAAGAAAAAAACTGACGAAGAAAAAGAGAACTATCTGCTTGTGGATGGATACAATATTATATTTGCCTGGGAAGAGCTTGAGGAATTGACCAAAATCAGTTTAGACGGCGCAAGGAGCAGGCTGATGGATATATTGAGCAACTATCAGGGTTATCGGAAAATGACGCTGATACTTGTATTTGATGCGTATCGTGTCAAGGGAAATCCGGGCAGCGTTTTGACCTATCACAACATACATGTGGTTTATACCAAGGAAGCTGAAACCGCAGACCAGTATATAGAGAAAGTTACTCATGAAATCAGTAAGAAGCATAATGTGACGGTAGCTACCTCAGACGGTCTTGAGCAAATAATTATTATGGGACAGGGCGCAAGACGACTTTCGGCAAGGGAATTAAAAGAAGATATTATGTCAACCAGTCAGGAGCTTAGGAACTTCTTTAAGGACAGGGATTCTGAGGGGAAGCAGTATTTATTCGATACTGTTGAAGAAGAGCTGGCAGAGGAGTTGGAAGATGTCAGACTGGGTAAGAAAGAGTTTTAGTATAAAATTTTATCTTATATAAAGGAGCAGAACTTTCAATGTATATATTATATTTTTGTCTGTGGGTGATTTTTAACGGAAATTTAACATTGGAAATAGCAATATTTGGTATAATAATAGCGGCCGCATTGTTTGCCTTTACCTGCAAGTTTGCGGATTACAGTATAGCTAAAGAAAAGATACTTTTTAAAAATATATTCAACATAATTAAGTTTGTTGTTGTACTTGTTATGGAAATAGTAAAGGCTAATCTTGCGGTTGCACATCTTATTCTGACCGAAAAAGAAGAACCGGAGCCTCAGCTTGTGACATTTAGTGCAGACTTAAAAACTTCTATCGGACGTTCCATGCTTGCCAATGCGATTACACTTACTCCGGGAACGATCACTGTGCTTCTTGAAGATAATAATTATACCGTGCACTGTCTTGATAAGGAGTTTGCTTATGGCATTGATGCCTCGGATTTTGTGGATATATTAAAGAGAAGTGAAATGAAAGCTGAAGAATTGTAATGAACGTAAAGAATTGTGAGATAAAGTAAAGATGTATGAATAAATGTAAAGATGCATGAAAGGAGTACATTATAAATGGAAACAGGAATACAGTCCTTAGACCAGGCATACCGGATTTTTTTCATAGCGGTGCTGGTCATCCTGGCGGTAATGGTAATACTCTGTCTGGTCCGAGCTATTAAAGGACCCAGAATCGCAGACAGAATAGTTGCCACAAATATGATGGGAACAATAGTCATGGTTGTTATTGCAATACTTGCCATTATGCTTAATGAGGGATATCTGGTGGATATCTGCCTGATTTATGCAATGATAAGTTTCCTTGCGGTAATTGTACTCACCAAGGTTTATATGGGAGTGTACAGGGAGAGGAAAGGAGAGGAAAAGAATGGAAATAATTGAGTGGATCCGCTTTATTATTGGCGCCGTTTTCATACTCTGCGGACTTCTAATATTTATGATTGAAATGGTCGGAGTATTTCGGTTTAAATATGTACTTAACAGGATGCATGCGGCCGCAATGGGAGATACGCTGGGAATCGGCTGTTCTTTAATAGGACTTATAATAATTAGCGGGCTTAACTTTACATCATTAAAGCTTTTTTGCATTATCGTATTTTTGTGGTTTTCTTCTCCTACCTCCTCGCATCTGATTACAAGACTTGAGGCTGCAACGGACGAAGAGAGAGAGGCGCATTATTCTATAGTTACTTTGGAAGAATTAGAGAGTATGAAGGAAAATACAGATTAACATGATAATTTGCAAAGTGCAGATACAGGATATAGAAAGGTGTGTTTACAAAAATGCAGTTATTTATAAATATTTTACTGGGTTTTTTGATCATATGTGCCATTGCGGCAAGCTTATCCAAAAATCTTTTGAATACTATTCTGATCTTTATGTCATACAGCCTTATAATGTCTATCATATGGATCATGCTGGAATCGCCGGACTTAGCTATTACTGAGGCAGCAGTGGGAGCCGGAGTTACCAGTGTATTGTTCTTTGTAACGTTAAAGAAAATACGGGCTATGGTGAAGTCGGAAAACGATGAGGGGGAGAATGGTAATGAGCAGGAAAATTCCTGACAGTGAATATGAAAAAACACTGTCTTTTCGATTAAAAAGATGGCTTGACGGTACAAAAGATGCGTTTGTCGATACCGTAGAAATGAAAGAGCAGAAAGAGTTTCATGAAGATGACACGACTGTCATAAATAGAGAAATAGAGAGGCAACAGCGTCTATATCGGTTATATGATCATGCAAATAACTGGGGCATCAGCGGATTTGAGAAGTTGTACAGGATATTCTGCGTGTGCTTTTGTATTTTTCTGGTGGTCATGTTACTGATATCAGTGTCATATCTGCCATCATATGGACATCCGGAGAATCCGGTCAATAATGAGGTGTCGCAGCGTTATATAGAAAACGGACTTCAAGAGACAGGAGCAGTCAATATTGTTACAGGTATGATATTGGATTACAGGGCATTTGATACACTGGGGGAATCCCACGTACTTTTTATTGCCACCTGTACAGTGCTTATACTGCTGCGTAAAGATAAGAAAAAAGATGAATGGGGTAACGATATAGAAGAAAGCGACAGAATCTATGAGCCAAAGAATGATGTGATTCTGCAGACCGCGGCGCGTGTGCTTGTACCACCGATCATTATATTTGGAATCTATGTAATCTTAGGCGGGCATATAGGACCGGGCGGAGGCTTTTCGGGCGGAGCGATTATAGGTGCCGGGCTGATACTTTATCTTAATGCCTTTGGTTTTGAGAAAACCGAACGGTTTTTTACGGGCAAAACATATAAGGTGATGAGTGTCTGTGCGCTGGGCTGCTACTGTCTTGCAAAGAGTTATTCTTTTTACACGGGTGCAAATCATATAGAAAGTATAATACCTCTTGGAACGCCGGGGGCTATCCTTAGCAGCGGGCTTATTCTTATTTTGAATATATGTGTAGGAATTGTAGTTGGCGGAACGATGTATACATTTTATGTTATGTTCCGTAAAGGAGACTACTAAAAGGGTAAAAGAGGAGACTTGATATGAATTTCGGAAATATCTTATTAAATTACGAGGAAGCCGTAGCGATGATTTTGTTTGGTATCGGTTTCTCAAACCTGCTGATGCAGAAAAATCTGATAAAGAAAATAGTCGGTATGAATATCATGGATACCTCCATGTACCTTTTCCTTGCACTTAAGGGCTACATTGTAGGGCGCAAGGCTCCTATTGTAGTGGACGGTATACAGAGCGTGGAGGCATATATAAATCCTATTCCAAGCGGTCTGGTGCTGACCGGAATTGTTGTGTCCGTCTCGGTAACCGCACTTATGCTTGCACTTACGATACGTCTGTATAACAGGTATCACACCTTGGATTTGGACGAGATATCCACCAGACTTAAAGAGGAGGGATTATAATGGCATTTGTACAGAATTTTCCTTTCATATCCATACTGATGTCGCTTTTTGCAGGTCCGATATCTTCTGTGCTTAATAAAAAATGGGCAAGGCGGCTTAATCTTCTGGTCATTGTGCTTGTCGGAATAATGTCGGCTTCCGTACTTGCTTTCGTGCTTGGCACCGGGCAGGAATATGTTTATGTAATGGGACATTTTGCAGCTCCCTGGGGAAATGAGATCAGAATCGGAATTCTGGAAGCTGCTATGGCATTGTTTTTTTGCGTGGTTATGTTTTTGTGTGTGATTGGCGGCGTATTGGAGCGTGAAAGAGAGATAGAGGAGACAAAGCATAATCTTTATTATATTATGGTAAATCTTTTACTCTGTTCGCTGCTTGCACTTATTTACACCAATGATATTTTTACGGCTTATGTATTTGTGGAAATCAATACAATATCGGCCTGCGGCCTGATTATGATAAGGCAGTCCGGACGGACGATTGAGGCATCAATGCGTTATATGATCATGAGTTTGTTAGGCTCAGGTCTTTTTTTGCTGGGTATCTGTTTCATTTACAGTCTGACCGGACATTTGCTGATGAGCAATATCAAGGAACAGGTAGCTTTGCTTCAGTCGGCAGGAGAGTATCATATACCTCTGCTTACCGCAATCTGCCTTATGTCCGTTGGACTTGCCATTAAAAGTGCGCTCTATCCGTTTCATACATGGCTGCCTGACGCATACGGGTATTCGACGCTTTCCTCAGCGGCTATTTTATCATCGCTGGTGTCTAAGGGTTATATTTTTCTGCTTATAAAGATCTTTTATCGTGTTATTGGTTTTGACATCATAAGAGAGAGCAAAGTTATAAATGTATTGTTTGTATTTGGCATAGCAGGTATGATAATGGGTTCTGTCAATGCAATCAGAGAGAATAGCATACAGCGTATGATAGCTTATTCATCGGTAGCGCAGATTGGTTATATTTACATGGGTTTCGGTCTTGGTACCACAGCCGGCATCATTGCAAGCGTATATCATATTCTTTCACATGCGGCTACGAAATCCCTTTTGTTTGTGGCTGCTTCGGGAATTTCCGATGCTTCCGCCAAAAGTAAAAACTTTTTTGACCTGACGGGAGCAGGCTACAGGAACAGGCTTGCCGGAGTCGCATTTACGGTGGGTTCGCTGTCAATGGTAGGATTTCCAATGTTTTCAGGGTTTATTTCCAAGATTCTGTTTGCTCAGGCAGCATGGGGGAATAAGAATAAGATATTGATAACTGTGGTTGCTTTGGCAATAAGTACTATACTTAATGCGGTATATTTCTTGAAAACGGTTATTCGTATATATACTCCCGAAAAAGAGGAGATTGTTATAAACAAGGGCTTTCAGGATGTAACAATATCGGAACAGCCGGCCAAAAGTGTTGCCATGGTATGTCTGGTTGCGTTGAATCTGTTCCTGGGTCTGTTTTCCGAGCCGGTGGTTATGCTGATTGAGCGGGGACTGGAAATGTTTGCATAGGCTGAAAAATTAAAATTTTTCAGCCGCGAGTTTGCACCTTCGGTACAAACATCGCAGGTTATGGAAATGATTTGAACATGAAAGGCATGGTTTGTAAAAATGAGTCACGAAAAACTTGAAAATTCACTTGATGAAAAAAAGTTAAAAAAACTACATTATATTGTTTCAATAATTCTTATGCTTTTAGTTCTGTCGGTTTTGTATGCGGTATGGTCGGGAGAGGGAAGTCTGACTTTGTTCTATTTAATGGATAATATTCCGATTTACTTCCATGTTGACGCGCTTGCAAGGGTGTTTGTGACTGTGACGAGTATAGTCTGGCTGTTGGTTGGATTCTATGCATTTATATATATGGGACATGAGGGAAATGAAAAGAGATTTTTCTTTTTCTATATTCTGGTGTATGTCGTACTTATTGCATTGGAGCTGTCCGGAAACCTTGTAACGCTGTATTTCTTTTATGAGTTGATGACGCTGACATCAATGCCGTTAGTATTGCACAATGGTTCCAAAGAAGCGATTATGGCGGCTCTTAAATATCTGTTTTATTCCATGTGCGGAGCTTACTGCGCGCTGTTTGGAATATATTTTCTGTATCAGTACTGTGATACGCTGACCTTTAGAGCCGGCGGTACATTAAATATGACACTGGTGTCAGGAAATGAAACTATTCTTTTGATATCGGTATTAATGATGTTAATCGGTTTTGGTGCAAAGGCAGGTATGTTTCCGCTTCATTCATGGCTTACTTCGGCGCATCCGGTAGCACCTGCGCCTGCTTCGGCAGTGCTTTCTTCTATTATTGTAAAAGGCGGTGTGCTGGCGATAATCAGAAGTGTTTATTATATTGTCGGCGTGGATTTCATAAGGGGAAGCTTTGTACAGACAACATGGATAATTCTTACGCTTCTTACGGTATTTATGGGCTCGATGCTGGCATATAGGGAAAAGGTATTTAAAAAGCGCCTTGCATATTCGACGGTTTCACAGGTATCTTACATTTTGTTTGGTTTGGCGATGCTTACCCCGGAGGGATTTGTGGGAGGAGTATTACACGTCATCTGCCACGCATGTATTAAGTGTACGCTCTTTCTCACAGCAGGCAGCTTCATCTTCCATACCGGAAAAACAAGGGTGGATGAGTATACGGGTATCGGCAGACATATGAATATTACGCTTTGGTGCTATACTTTGGCATCCCTTGCGCTTATAGGAATCCCGCCAATGAGTGGATTTGTCAGCAAGTGGTATCTTGCGCAGGGCGCTTTGCAGTCACAGACCGGGATATTTAGATTCTTGGGACCGGCGGTACTTCTTGTGAGTGCACTTTTAACGGCAGGTTATCTTTTGCCGGTTACAGTGAAGGGCTTTCTGCCGGGAAAAGATTTTGTTCCGGAAAGCGGAGAAGGTAAAGAGTCTGAATATAAAAAAGAGCGTCTTGATATTATGAACGCTGCGTTGATAATTCTTGCTTGGTTTTCAATACTTTTTGGAGTCCTGCCAAATACGCTGATAAACTATATCAGTGAAATTGCATACGGACTTTTTCAGGGAGGTATAAGATGAGTTCATATATTATGGTAATTGCAGTCCTTTTGCCGATGATAGGCGGTGCGCTTATTCCGCTTCTGCCTTTTGGTAAAAGAAACCTGATGGCGGTATATATAGAAATAATCGTGCTTATAACTTCTGCGCTTACATTTATGCTGATATTTAACAGACCCGTGGATGCCTTTGTTCTGTTTCGTTTTACGGGGCAGCTTAGCATTAGTTTTAAGTTAGACGCGGCAGGAAGCGTATTTGCAACAATACTTGCGTTTATGTGGCCGCTTGCTACACTATATTCTTTTGAATATATGAAGCATGAGGGACACGAAAAGATATTTTTTGCGTTTTACACCATTACTTACGGAATAACACTGGGAATATCTATGGCGGAAGACATTGTAACCCTGTATTTCTTCTATGAGATGCTCACTCTGGTTACGGTGCCGCTGGTATTGCATACGCTTTCAAGGGAGGCTGTTCTTGCGACCCGTACTTACTTGTACTATTCGCTTGGAGGCGCTGCTTTTGCATTTATTGGAATGATTTTTATACTGATCTACGGCAATTCCTCCAATTTTACTCCGGGCGGAGTTATGGACTTATCGCGGATGGGCGATAATACTAATCTGTTGCTGCTCATCTATGTTATCTGTTTCTGCGGATTCAGCGTCAAGGCGGCAATGTGTCCGTTTTCCGGCTGGCTGCCCAAGGCAGGTGTGGCGCCAACCCCGGTTACTGCGCTGCTGCATGCGGTAGCGGTTGTAAAGGCAGGCGCCTTTGCCACTATGAGGATCACTTATTTCAGTTTCGGAACAGAACTACTTAGAGGAACCTGGGCGCAGTATCTGCTGCTGGCGCTTGCAATCTTCACTATTGTATACGGCTGCAGCCGAGCGCTTAAGGAAACACATTTCAAACGTCGACTGGCTTGGTCAACGGTCAGCAACCTGTCGTATATTCTGTTTGGAGTCCTGCTGATGAGTCCACTTGGGCTGGCAGGAGCATTGACACATATGCTCAGTCACGCGCTGATGAAAATTACGGCTTTCTTCTGTGCCGGAGCGGTAATATATAAGACCGGAAGAAACTATATCCACCAGCTCGACGGTTTTGGGAAAAAAATGCCTAAGATAATGGTAATCTATACAATATCCGCACTTGCACTTATGGGAGTGCCGGGACTATGTGGTTTTACAAGTAAATGGTATCTGGCAAAGGCAGCTGTTGCAACTATGAATCCAATTGGTTATATAGGGGTTGCGGCAATCTTAGTGTCTGCACTTTTAACGGCAATATATATGTTGACTGTTACGGTAAGAGCTTTCTTTCCGGGAAAAGATTTTGACTATGAAAGTATATCGGATGTAAAAGACCCAAATTGGGTAATGATACTGCCGCTTGTAATCTTTGTGATTGTAATGTTTGTATTCGGGCTGCATCCGCAGTTTATGACAGATGCGGTTTCAAGTGTTGTGGCAGCGTCGTTTTGAGAAAGGTGTGGTTGATGATATGAATGGAAATATGATTCTTGCCATATTGGTGTTTTATCCTTTTATAGGGGCGGTTTTGTCCTGCATTATCGGGACGAAAAAAGAAATAATAAGGGATTATTTTGCTGACTTTGTTGTAATAAGTGAGTTCATAATAACGCTTGTTAATTTTGTATCAAACTATAAAAACGGTGGTTTACTGCCTGTTTATAATTGTGAGCTCCCCGGTATCTGCGGTATGGGTCTGCATTTCACAATGGAAGGTTTCAGAATGGTTTATGCCATGGTAGCTGCCTTTATGTGGATGATGACAGTTATTCTCTCAAGGGAATACTTTAAGCACCATGACAACAGAAACAGGTTTTATCTTTTTATGCTAGCCACACTTGGGGCTACAATGGGTGTATTCCTTTCATCCGACCTGTTTACAACCTTTATTTTCTTTGAGATTATGTCATTTACATCTTATGTCTGGGTAGCGCAGGAAGAAAATGCAGCTTCATTAAGAGCCGCTGCTACCTATCTTGCGGTAGCCGTAATTGGCGGACTGGTAATGCTTATGGGTATTTTCATACTTTATCATGAGCTTGGAACTCTGGATATGGACGAAATCTTTATTGCGGCACAGCTTTATCGGAATAAAACTCTGCTATATGCTGCAGGTACATTTATGCTGTTTGGTTTCGGCGCTAAGGCCGGTGCTTTCCCGCTGCATATCTGGCTGCCCAAGGCACATCCTGTAGCACCGGCACCTGCTTCCGCACTTTTGTCGGGTATTCTTACAAAGACCGGTATATTTGGAGTGCTGATAATAAGTTGCGACCTTTTTCTGCACGATCCCATATGGGGAGGCCTGATTCTTGGCATTGGCGTATTGACTATGTTCGGAGGAGCGTTGCTGGCGGTCTTTTCCATTGACTTGAAGCGTACCCTGGCCTGTTCGTCCATGTCGCAGATAGGTTTTATTCTGGTCGGCGTCGGTATGCAGGGGCTTTTGGGAGAGGAAAATGCATTGGCTGTCCATGGTACATTGACCCATATGGTCAACCACTCAATGATCAAACTGGTGCTCTTTATGGCAGCCGGTGTTATCTTTATGAATATACATGCATTGGATCTGAACGAAATCCGAGGTTTTGGAAAGAAAAAGCCGCTGCTTATGACAGCTTTCCTGATTGGAGCCCTCACTATAGCCGGAATCCCGCTGTTTGGCGGCTACATCAGCAAAACCCTGCTGCATGAGAGCATAGTGGAATATGGCGGAAACGGTCTTATGAAGGCAGTAGAAGCGATTTTCCTTTTAAGCGGCGGTATGACACTTGCATACATGACTAAGTTGTTTGTTGCAATCTTTGTGGAAAAAAATACTGATTCGGCTAAACAGAACAAATACGACAATATGAAACAATATATGAACATAGAAAGTGGATTTGCGCTGATGACAAGCACCCTTGTTCTCTTTATATGGGGATTGTTTCCACATACTTTTATGGATAGAGTGGCAAGACTCGGAGAAGGCTTTATGAACTTTTATGCGCAGGAAGGTGTGGAGCATGTAGTAGCATATTTCAGCCTGACTAATTTAAAGGGTGCACTTATATCGATTGTAATCGGAATTCTTGTTTATTTTCTGATAATACGTACTTTGCTGATGCGAGAGGGAGAATATGTTAATGCATGGCCTAAGTGGCTGGATATGGAAAATCTGATATACAGGCCGATACTTCTGACATTCCTTCCGACAGTCTGCGGTATTGCCAGCAGGACTTTTGACAGTGCATTGGATATAGCTGTTGTAATATTGCGTAAGAGCCTGTACAAGGATTCTCCGCTGCCTTATGAACGCAGGGAAGGAAATGTAATAAGCGAACTTATAGGAAAAACATTGAACTTGTGCCAGTCAATCCGTAATCGTCTGTGGGGAAGGAAAAATCCTACTCATAAGGATTTCGTGCATGCTGCGGCGGCAAAAAGTGAAGAGATTAGTGAGAGTTCTATGATCATACAGGGGAGTCTTTCATTTGGGCTTTTGATGTTTGGGGTTGGTTTGGCGTTGACGCTGATATATATTATCCTGATATAGAAAATACAATGAAGTTTTGCAAAATATATATTGCTTTACGGACGCAAAAGCCGTATAATACAGTAATGTAAATATATGTAAAAACATCCAGAAATTTACGTGAAAGGAGTTGGAAGGTACTATGGATGATCGTGCGATGCTAAAGCAATCAGGCATGGCATTACTGTGCCCTTTTTCAACTCTGATCACTTTACTAAGGCCACTCGGAACGTATGACGTTATGCGCTGGGTGGTGTTTTTGCGTTTTGCGGATAGATTGAAGAGTACAAATAGCCGGGAGGCTGAACTATGAGAAAGAGAATTTTAAGTATATTACTTACCCTGTGCCTGTGTCTGTCCATGCTCCCCGCTGGGGCTTGGGCGGCGGAGCCGGATAATGACGGGCTTTGCCCTCACCACGAGGAACATAATGAGGCTTGCGGTTACATAGAAGCCGACGAGGGTGCACCGTGTTCACATGAACACACCGAGGATTGCTTTGCACCCGTGGAAAATTGCGTACATGAGCATGACGAGGCTTGCGGCTATGCCGAACCTGTGGAGGGTGTTCCCTGCGGCTTTGTCTGCGAAATTTGCGGGGAAACCAAAGAGGAAGAGATAGAAGTATATTCTGAGGCAGAGCCCGATGCTATGGCGGTAGAAGCAGATAAGCTCACCGTTTACGATTTAGATGGGGACGGCACAGCGGAAAACCCCTATAAAATCTCCTCAAGAGAAGACTTGGAGACCATCGCCGTCGCTGTCAACGGCGGCAATGACCTGCATGGCGTGTATTTTGAGCAGACCAAGGACATTGATTTGGAGGGTGACCCGTGGACGGTGATCGGTTATGTCATCGGCAATACTCCCCATCCCTTCAACGGCGTTTATGACGGCGGCAACTT
>JAFLTH010000089.1 GCA_022510525.1 Lachnospiraceae bacterium
TTAAGTCCGTAGTTATCTCCGGCGCCGACTATGTAGCAAATATTGTTGGTCATTTGGTGGTTCTCCCTAGAAGGTTATTTTATAAGTTGTAAGTGATTTATTCTTAATTTATTCTAATATACTTTGATTTGGACGTCAAAAGTTTCAGTCTTATCCAGAAGCGGTCCTTTTGCTCCCATTGTAAAAGCGATATCACTGCTGCGGATGAGAGTAGTTTCGTTCCGATTTTAAAATTAAGTCTTTCTTTTTGGTGCAATATTGTACTCTGTGACTGTCTGTGTCTGTAAATGTAGTGATAGGTCTTCTCATGTCAGAGACCTTACGAAAATAAGTTTACAACCTTTGTTTATTGTTGCATATTCATCAACTCCTTTTGCATTAAGGTGAAAATTATTATTTAAAATGATGATTTTGAATTTTAATGGTCAGATGAATGGTTAAAGGGAGGTGCTTATAGTGCCAAAAGCTGGGGGATACATTTATAGTTACTATAAAGCCGTCTCATTGAGATGGAGATTATATCATTATACCAATACTCGTGATTTCATTTAAGGAGAAGAATATATCAAGATACCACGGCGGTATCTTGAAAAATCCCGGAGAAGCCTGTAAAATCAATAGTTTCATGGCAGGATATGGCGCTTACTACACCACTACTACACCTTTTTGAAAGAGTCTTGAGGTGACACAGATAAAATAGTAACAAGTCTGTTTTGCAATTTAATCAGCATAAGGGCAGTTATAAATCTAAATGGGTTTATAACTGTTCTTATTTGGTTCAAGGGTATATTATTGATAGGTGAGAATTTATTTTGGCAGTATGGTGTTATTATAATATTTATAATATTTTCTCATAAAAAAATTGATATAAATGCTCTATAGTGATAAAATTAAATAAACTATAAATGTAAAAAATAGTTTCTTTCTATAAAGTTACTTAATATATGTACAAAAAATTATGTGTTTTGAGGATAAATACTAGGAGTATAATGTGACAATGAAGACTAATTTACAAATTGATGAGCAAATTTTAGAAACAGATAAGGTTATATGTCGTCATATAAGTAATATGGGTAATTTGTCAAGGGGACAGATATCTCAAGATATTCTTTCTCAACTCCGACATTTTGTAGAACATATTATACTGAAAGTATATGCTAATGGTGAAGATATAGAAGATTCACAGGAGAATCTTAAAAAAGCTGTTAAATATGTAAAAAACGAGAGTTCTTTACGCCATTTGTCGCGTTTTCATCATTTTTTACAAGTATCTGTTTCTCATCGTACTTTAGGCGAAGAGAATTCTGAACGCTTGATGTTGAAATATTATGAATACCTTTTTCGCACAAAAATTTTTTTACAAAAAAATTTTTTGCTGGATGTGCTTTCCAATCTTAATCAGTTTCCATTAGAAACTGATGATAGTTTTAAAGAATATTATGAGAAAATTGCTCAAATAGTAGATCAATATAATGCTCCTATACACACTGGTTTTCAATTTGATCGTTTTTACATTCAAACCATTAAACCATTCTTTTTTGGCGATAAAATTTACTATGAGGTTGCTTTTATTCCTGCAAATGATAGGTCAAGCAAAACAGATCGTATAATTGCTTTTACAGATATTGAAATTACAGATTTTTATGCGGTTAAATTTGCCATAGCAGATAATTATATAGATTTGTTTGGTAAACAAATGCCAATTCGCATTATTGTTGATTGGGAAGTAAGTATTCGTCCATGTGAGTTTTCAAATTTTAGTAAACTCATATATAATAATGAGTTTGCTATAGGTCAAGCGGAACAACGAAATTTTGCTCAATATTTAACTAAAACAGGAGTGAGTTTGTCAGAAATTGTTATGTTCTCAGATAGGGCTTATCGAGAAGTTTATGATCGTATAGTACCTAAAACAAACACACGACATTTTTTTGACGTGCTTGATATTTGTCGGTCATTTATTAAAAATGGTAAACCGGGTTGCAATGTTCTTCTATATTTGCTTCATCATATGATGAACAGAATTATTAAAGATCAGTATAAAGAACATTGGAAATGGAACTATCAAGAATGCAGGCGTGAATATGTTGGGGGAAATTTTTTACTTTCAAATCTTTATTTAGCTTATGAATGTATTCCCTTTGATACAATGCCCTTTTGTTCTGGTTTGAGGCATCATGTTCCGAGCATTTCAGATTTATTTGATTGTATTGATGCAACTGGACGTGAACATGAAATTTTGGCATGGGTGGTTAAAAATAATACAGAACAGAAGGGAGTTCTTTTTACACCATTGGAAAAATGTGAAGATAATGGCAAGTATAAGATAGGTGATATTGATGATATTGATACGCTTGTTAAAACTTACAACAGCAAATTATATACCAGTGAAAAGCAGCAAGCTCGTAAGTTAATAATAAAAAATAATCATATTTTTATTGAGAGTTATAAAGAGGATACCGTTTCAATAATCAAAACGATAAAAAACTTAGCAACGAGTGGTATAGAAAATTATTCTAATACGGTGAAACACTGGATTCAAAGTAATGATTATTCCAATATATCAGAGGAGAAGAAAACAGCATTGATTAATATGTTTTCTAAGTCACGCGTTTCTCTAGTTTATGGTTCGGCAGGAACGGGTAAGTCAACCCTTATTGGATATCTTTCCACTTTTTTTAAGGATTTTTCACGATTATATCTGGCGCATACGAATCCTGCTGTGAATAATCTAAAGCGGAAAATTGCTGCATCATCAAATTGTGAATTTATGACAATTACTAAGTTCATAAATACAAAAGATTTAGAAAGAGATTATGACATACTTATAATTGATGAATGTAGCACTGTAAGTAATCAAAATATGAGAAAGGTGCTTGAACTTGCGAAATTTAAGCTACTTGTTTTGGTTGGGGACACTTATCAGATAGAAGCTATTGAATTTGGTAATTGGTTTGACGCTGTTCGTAGCTTTTTACCGAAAACAGCTGTTTGCGAATTAACTAAACCTTATAGAAGTGACAGCAAACAATTGCTGGCATTATGGGATAATGTACGAAAAATGGAAGATGATGTACTTGACAGATTACAAGGGGGTGAATTTTCTACTAACCTTGACCCATCTATTTTTACTTCTGCAGAGGACAATGAAATAATTCTTTGCTTGAATTATGGCGGATTATACGGAATTAATAATATTAATCACTTTATGCAAGAAAATAATAATGGCAAAGAGATATGGAGAGGGATACAACGATATAAAGTTGGCGACCCTATTCTATTTAATGATTCTGCAGATAAATTTTTCAGTCAGAATAAAGAACAGGTGCCAATCATTCATAATAATATGAAGGCCCGAATTGTAGATTTTATAACTTTGGATAAAGACAAGCCAACCGAACGTATTCAATTTGATATAGAAATTGATAGACCACTTATTGATTTAAATGTGGATGATTATGATTTTGAGATTATTGGAAATGCTGAAAACGGCAATTCAATTATCCGCTTTGCAGTAAATAAAAACAAAAGTACAGATGAAGATGACGATGGTGTTTCAAAGGCAATTGTCCCGTTTCAAATTGCGTATGCTGTATCAATCCACAAAGCACAGGGATTGGAATATGACTCTGTTAAAATTATTATAACGGACGAGATTGACGAATTGATAACTCATAGTATTTTTTACACTGCTATTACTCGTGCAAGAAAGAAACTAAAGATTTATTGGACACAAGCAGTGGAAAAGAAAGTCCTTGATAGAATAGAGCCGAAGAATAATAGTCATGACGTAGGGCTGCTAAAGAATGAAATGGTCTAATTAGAAATGAATGGGTATTTATACATAATATTTATCAAAATACATTTTTGTATTATTTGACAAAACTCTTATACGGTACAAAATGGAATATAAAGTAGTTAATATAGTTATAGCTGGTGAACCATGTGCGGGAAAAACAACTGCAATTGCCACGCCACTACTACATCATTTTTTGAATGAGCCTTGAAATGACAATCAAATATAGTAATTTACAAAATAATTTGTTATGATATGAATTAAGTTGAAACTAACTAACCAATTTGGAGAGGAGTTAAAAATGAGAACAAAGTTATCACATACACAATTGATGATTCCAGTATATATAAATGAAAAAATAGTTCTGGATATGTTGGCTATTATTGAAGATGGGTTTTCAATGGTCAGTCAAGTTAATTCTTCAGAGCAAAAGGAAAGCACTACGGATCAAACAGGAAATGTTAATGCATCTACTTCGTTATTAAATAAGCTGTTGAAGATTGATTTGAAGGGAGAAATATCGCGTACTGGAAATATAGAAGAAAGCGAGAACATTTCAAGAGAAAAAGTACATACTAACGTATCTTTGCTGTCAAAATTCAGGACAACACTGGATGCGGAAAAACTTTTAGATACTTCATCTGATATATCAAATATGCAAATTGGAAGCTTTATTGAATTAGAGGGAGAATTACAAAAAAATCCTTTGATTGACTATATGGAGAAAATTATCGATATGTTTCGAATGGTTGATATTTTTTCTGATGAACCAGAGTTAGGAAATAAGAAAAATGCGGCCTTGCAAAAGAAAGAAGAAAACAAGATAATTAAGCAAATCAAGGATTTCTCTAGTGAATTAAAGAACAGTGGCACAGTTGATTTTATATTATCAAGTTCGAAGGGTACAGTTGTACTATCAGTTCAGGAACAATACTTAGCTAATGACAATATTTCTGAGATTCTTGGAGGAAGATTTAAGGTGCTAGGTAAAGTGATTGCCATATGTAAAGATAATTCGGCAAGTATTGATTTATTACGAAAAACAACGTTATCAATTTTGACAGATGAAATATTGGAAGACATCTTCGGCGGTTTCAAAAATGAGGACTTGCAACAATTTAATCTTCCAGAACTTGTGACAAAGATTAATGGACCAGCTATGATTGTTATTCCAATCGCAATTTATGCTTAATTTGATAACTGAGACGAATTAATATACGAGTAGGGACAATTCTCTGTGAGGGTATTGTCCCTTTAACATAATTTATATTTTGGCAGATTGGATAAGGTTAATGCAAAGTGTAGGTAATAGCTTGATTTTTTCATTGATTAGACCATACCAAAAGATAAGGTCTTTGGTTCGCCAATGACTGTATTTCTGCTTCCTATTTGTACGTAACTAAATCATCAATTGTTTTTCCACTTGCGAAAAAAATCTTTGAAAGATTTTGCTGAAAGCAATTTGCATTATATACGTTATGCTTTACAATAATTACCTTGTACTTAGCTCTTGTAACAGCGACATAGTGATTATATATACTTGCATTGTCACTCAAATTATAGTCCTCTGCAAATAATATAACTTGGTCAAATTCCAATCCTTTTGAGGAATGAAAGGTTATGGCAATATTTTGATATCGTTCTGTATCAAACGCAACATGATATCGGCTTTCGGTAATTGTGTTATATAGTTTGGTAATATGATCTGTTCTTGTGACATATCCGAGATATTGTGCTAAATTTGTTACAGAGTTTTCAAAAGACGAAAAATCATATTGTATAATACTGTTGCGGATGTTCGTTAGATTAGATTTAATTGTATTTACAGCTTTCCGGCTTTCGTTGCCTTCTACAGGAATATCGGCAATTAAGTCATAGACAGAATATTTGTCTAATACCATATGTTTTGCAATTGCAGAGTATAACCAAGCAGTTTCGGTGGTAATATCAGCAATCGGTAACTGTGGAATGAACGTGAATGAACCTCCCGCAGTAGAAAGAGAGTCAGCACCTGCCTCTGCATCTGTGTTTCTAAATCTCAATAGTGCAGTTCTTTGAGTAGTGTCAATATATTGAAGAACTTCTGATGCCCATGAAGAAGAATGTGGTGTTAGCCAAACAATATTTTCTAAACTGTTTGTTGGCGTGTATAGGTTACTTGTTTCCTCGCATAGAAGATTTGAATAGTTTTGTATTTGTTGGCAAGAACGAAAATTGTCTCCCATAAAAATTTTATTAAAGTTCTCTTTTTCCCATATTCCCTTGAAAGCTTCTGGATAAGCTCCGCGCCAAATGTAAATTGACTGCTTTTCATCCCCTACAATAAAGGTTTCTATATTGAGGTTATCACAAATATACATAAAGAACCCATGCATCGCCTTATCGCAATCTTGGTACTCATCGATGTATATTTTAAAATATTTTGCTTGAAGATAGAGGCGACAGGCTTTTGAATTCTCAATAATTAGTTGTGCTAATTCAAAAATGAAATTCTTTTGATTATCCCTATAGGAACATAAAATACCGTTGCAACGGATATTTTCTAATCCTTCTTGAAGTGTGTTAATCTTGGTCGAGTAGTCCGTACTCATATCAATAGCATATTCGGAGCCAAACACATCTTTCATAAATGGTTTGATTACTTCTTCTATGGCAAAACTGTTATTTGTTCCGATGAAATGACGAGTAACATCAACAGATAGGCGATCTTTAATTTCTTGTGCAGCTTTAATTGTAAAAGTGATAGCTGCAATTACTTTGTGGGTTCTGTTGCTTTCAATTTCAGTTGCTATTTTAGTAACCATTGTGTGAGTTTTGCCAGTTCCTGCACTTGCACGGACGATAAGGTTGCCTTTAGTATCCACTATTGTTTGTTGTGTAGGTGAAAGTGTCATTCAACTACCTCCTTTAAACAAGCAAAATTGTAGTGTTCATAAATTTTTCTACAATCTACATCAGTTATTTTCTCAACCAGTTCAACCATATGGAAATGCTTCGATTTTTGAAGATAAGTAACAGGGTCGTCAACATTCAAATAGGCAGTCAACTCAGTATGAAGAAATTCATCCAAGTCATTTTCTAAATCTACTTTGGATAAAAATATGTCGTATTCTGATCTTATCTCATCTATTTTATTTTGGTTATTTAAATAAAGTTGGCGTCTATCGCTCACAGTGTATCCATCGATAGCATCTGTTGGTAATAGGGCTTCACCAATAATATTGTTGCAACGGGAAAAACCTAAAACACTGTATTTCCCAGAGCTTTTCACCCATCGCAAATCATTATCGGTTTTAATTACATATTCTATTTTAAGGGCATTCAAAATAGCAACATATATCTGAAAACCAATACCGCCAACTGCCAATAAATATACACCATCAGCCTCATAGAAAGGACACACTACAGACATCACTTTTTCAAAAAGTAACAGTTCAGAGGGGCCTTCCACCAATAATACTTTATTTGCAAAAATAGCCTCCGTCAAACTACGATTCAACATCTTCCGGTTTTTTTCATAACTCTCAGGAACAGTATAGAAATAGCTAGCACTACCAATGTGCAAGTCGCTAAAAATTCTAATTAAGCTAACATTATCCATTTCATATAGAACAAACGGTGAATGTGTAGTTACAAATAAATATCCATATTTCTCATCGGTGAACAAGATCTGTGATAAAGCAATTTGTAAGGATTTATGTAGATGATTTTCTGGTTCTTCAATTAGAAAGATGTTAATCTTTACTTCCTCATTTTCGGAAGAAATTAAATCATAGATGGAATATACTAATAACTTTTTTCTGCCTTCACCGGCTGTCGGATAAAGATTATCATCTCCATTCTGCTTGATATATGGAATAATATTAGAATAAAGACCTTTAACTGCAATTTCAGATTTTACTGATATAGCCACGCCTTCATTACGATATTTTTGATATTCTGGTGTGATTTTACTTTCAAACTCCTTAACGCCTGAGAGTGTCGCAATATCATCATTTAGTTGGGTTACTGTGTTATGAATCCGTGAAAGAATAGCATCATCTGATGCATCGTCGCTTTTAACAAGCGTTGGAATATTCTTTTTGAACAAGGAATATAGGTCAACATAAGAATCAATATATATTACGCTAAACACATAATCTAATTCATATAGATATCCGCGCTGTTTCATTTCGTATAGCTGTGCTAAATCTCCACCCCAATATAATACTGGGGCAGCAGAAAGGTCTTTGGAATTATACTCTGCAATTAGCCTAATATAAACCTTGTTATGAGCACTAAGTAAGGCGCCTTTAAGTTGTGCACGTAGTTTCTGACAATCTGCATTTTCAGTATCACTAATATCAATAGTCACTGTAATTACAATTGGATTCTGGGTGTTCTTCTTATGAAAATCTGAATCCAATAGTCCATTTCTGCGAATATCTTTATCGAAGACATAGCGAAGGGCATATAAGAAGTTGGTCTTTCCAATATCGTTCAGCCCGAAAAAAACATTTTTGTTTGAAACATTAATATCAATATTTTCGAAGTTTCTAAAATTAACAATGGATATTTTTTCGAACGTCATAGGAATTCTCCTTTCCTCACTAAACCTAAGTAATAGGCTTAGGCCAGCAGAGCACTAGCCAAAAGATTAGCGCCCACAGTCCCAATAAAATTCAGTATTGATTTTAAGACAGCAACTAATATTTTTTTTGTTTTAGTTTTCATAACACATTTCTCCTTTTTACATAAGATTACATTTGTCATACATTTGCTTGCAACAAATATCAGGATATAGACTATGAACCCCAAAACTATGACCAGACAACTCTGCTTCCCCTGCTCTGCAGGCCTAAATCTATTACTTTATAGTTATTATAACACATAATCGCAATAAATCCATATAAACATGCGAAAACGAGAGTTTTGAAATTTTCATTCAGAAAGAAGCTAAAAGATAAATTGAAAAGGCAAAAAAAACTGTTATAATAAAAAAGTATATGGAGGTAAAATGCTTAGTATAAGGATACGATGGAAAGATGCATGTAAAAGCGAGTTGCAATTAAAAACAAAGATTGCTTATCGCACATTTCATAAGGATGCTATGTTTAGAATCAAAAATTCTAAAAAGAAACATAGAAAAAAGGGTAAATCTAATGAGCAACAAAGAACCCCGCTTTCACGGCGAAGTATCTGAAAAGAGCCATAAAAATATGAGCCGTATTCGAGGCAAGGATACAAGTATTGAACTTGCACTCCGGAAAGCACTATGGGCTAAGGGTTATCGTTATAGAAAAAACTATAAATTGCTTCCCGGAACTCCGGATATCGTATTAACAAAATATAAGATTGCGATATTTTGTGACAGTGAATTTTTTCATGGTAAGGATTGGCAAACATTAATGCCTAAGCTGCAGAAAGGTACAAATTCTAATTATTGGATTTCCAAGATTGAAAGAAATATGGAGCGGGATCAAGAAAAGGATAAGGTACTCCTGTTTGAGGGATGGACAGTGATACATTTTTGGGGAAGAGATATTCTAAAAAACACTGATGAATGCATCAACGTTATCGAAGAGATAATTTTTGATATCAAGATGCAGAACGGAGTAGATGATGATGGATTACTTGAGTGAATATGATTGCACAGATCCGCTTTCTATAGAGGCTTATTCACAAAGATTGATTGGAAAAAGCTTTCGGGAAATCTGGGATGAAGAGGACACAAGATGGACTAATTTGGCAAGAGAGACAACTATGTATGGTGTATCAGATGTCTCGGAGGCGAAGCGCAATAAAGGAAATCTAGGACAAATAATTGAAGAAAAATTTTTTCATTATAAGCGCAATAATGATCCCAGAGCAGATTTCCATGAAGCAGGTGTAGAACTCAAGGTAACTCCTTATAAAATTAATAAGAATGGAACTTTATCTGCAAAAGAACGCTTGATATTGACGATGATAGATTATTTTCAGGTAGTAAATGAGGAATTTGAAGAAAGCCATCTGTGGAACAAGTCAAGGCTAATACTGCTGGTATATTATCTATACAAAAAAGAGATTCAGTATAACTTAGATTATAGGATAGGTTATTCAAAACTATTCACTCCACCTGAGCAGGATGTGAAGATAATTCGTCATGATTATTATATTATTGTTTCCAAAATACAGGCTGGGAAGGCACATGAGTTATCAGAAGGTGATACTCTGTATTTGGGTGCGGCACCTAAAGCTTCGACATCTAGGGACAGAAGAAAACAACCATTTAGTGCCGAGTCTGCAAAGCCGAGAGCATTTGCTTTTAAAAGTTCATACATGACTTATGTACTCAACAATTATATTGTTCCGGGAAAGGCAACATATGAGCCAATAATCAGTGAAGAATCCGTAGATTCGTTTGAGGATTATGTAGTAGAGAAGATAGAAAGATATCGAGGGTGTTCTGTGCCGGATCTTTGTATGGAATTTGGGATAGAATATACAAAACCGCCGAAGAACTTGGAAGCCATACTTGCATATAGAATACTTGGCATTAAAGGCAATCATGCAGAAGAATTTGAAAAAGCAGGTGTCGTTGTCAAGACAATTAGGATAGGCAAGAACAATAAGATAAAAGAGAGTATGTCATTTCCGACGTTTCGCTTCAAAGAACTCGTGCAGGAAGAATGGGAGGACTCAACATTTGGAAACTATCTTCGAGAGAAGCGGTTTATGTTTATAGTATACAAATTTGATGAGGATAATGTGCTTAGATTGCGCGGATGCCAGTTTTGGAACATACCATTTGGTGATTTGGAAACAGAGGTTAAGTCAGTATGGGAGAGAACAAAGAAGGTATTGCAAGATGGTCTGCAAGTGATTGAGGTTAATGGTATACGTAGAAATAATTTTCCGAAGGCATCAGAGAACCCTGTTTGCCATGTAAGACCACATGCGCTGAATGCGATGGACACTTATGAATTGCCGGATGGAAGGCTGTATCCTAAGCAGTGTTTTTGGCTGAATAATACATATATCTATAATCAGATAAATGACGATATCAAATTGGGATAGTATGACCTATATATGGCAGAAAGGCATAATAAGGAGCAGTTATTATGGAGAATCAGATGTACGCA
Organism: Lachnospiraceae bacterium; assembly: GCA_022510525.1. GTDB lineage: Bacteria > Bacillota > Clostridia > Lachnospirales > Lachnospiraceae > UBA3282. Next base: position 10,900 of record JAFLTH010000089.1, read on the forward strand.
TGGGGATATTGGACGGATAGTAATGGCAATGTTAACCGTATGCGATATAAAGCGGAATGGAATGGTCATAAATTTACAGATGAAGAGCAGAAAAAGTTATTAGCGGGAGATGAAATTACATTCATTGACACTAAAGGACAATCTGTAACGGGGCATTTTCAATATTTTGTATACAAGGGTGATGAGCATTTTGGATTTGTATCAAATTATTTTCGTAGTGATTATGTTTCAAGACCTATATACCACGAACTGTCCCAAGGGTCAACATTCGCACTTGATTTGCAGAGGGATGAAGTTATGACTGAATATATGGGGGTGTATTACTATGCGAAGCTACAAAATAAGGATAAAACCCAAGTACTTGATTATCAAAGAATAACAGACGTTGAAGAACAAAAGAAGGGGATAGATGTGACCTATACACGTAATGGAATAAAATTCCTTATTGATGAGAAGACACAAATGGATTACATATACAATGATAGACCGTTGCCTACTTTTGCGTTAGAATTGCTAAACAGTTCGAGCGGGGCAATTGGTTGGTTCGTTAATACGGAATTAAAGACACAGTACTACATGTTTATATGGCCACATGCAAAGAGGGGTTCGTTAACCGTAGAGAGGAGAAAGAATAGTCCGTTAGCTTTAGATGATATTGAATATGTGTATTATGCGTTGGTAAACAAGACCAAATTACAAGTGGAAATTGAAAGAAAATTTAAAAAAAATTCGAAAAGACTGCTTGAGTATGCAAGAAATTTAGCCCAGTTAAAACTAGAGGGAGTTGAAAAGGTCCTCGGTAAAAACGGAAAATGTATAGGCTATAGATATAAAAAAGATGGGTTTAATGATGACGGATATCTATATTATACATTGGGGAAATATGAGCGACCAGTTAATTTAGTGGTAGCACGTGACTGGTTGTATAAAATAGCTGAGGAATCTGGAACGATATCTAGCGATAAAGAGGGGATTAGATAATGAAAAAGACAGTATGTGAATTGTTCGCAGGTGTTGGAGGATTTCGGTGCGGACTCAACGCTATCAGATCTATAGAAGATGCTCATAAACCTGAAAAATGGGAAACTGTATGGTTTAGTCAGTGGGAACCCGCAGACAAGAAAGTGCAGTGGGCACATGGCTGTTATACCAATAGATTTGGGACCTGCATGGATCTCGAAGGTCATGATACGACGAATATTGATATAAATACTGTGAACAAAAGTATGGTGCCTGATCACAATCTCCTTGTTGGTGGATTTCCTTGTCAGGACTATTCTGTTGCATCTTCTCTTGCGACCTCAAAGGGTTTAGAAGGAAAAAAAGGTGTTCTATGGTGGGATATCCGGGATATTCTAGAAGAAAAGACAGCACCCTTTGTTCTTCTGGAGAATGTTGATAGACTCATAAAGAGCCCGGCAAGTCAGAGAGGAAGAGATTTTGCTATTATACTGGCTTGTTGCCGTGATCTTGGATATACAGTGGAATGGCGTGTAATAAATGCAGCGGAATATGGATATCAGCAGAGACGTAGACGGATATTCATCTTTGCATACAGAGATGATACGGCTTATGCATCGCGAATTATGAGTAAAGTAAAATACAATAGGTCACGTGGGAAAGATTTGAAAAGGAAGAGTATGGGAGAATTGATTCTTTCAGAAGGTTTTTTTGCAAAGAGCTTTCCTGTAGATACATGTGATTGCAGTAAGGTGCAGATAGAGAAACTACCAAAAGGAATTGGGAAGATATCTCGGTCGTTCGCGTTTTCTTTTGAGAATTCCGGTGTGATGAAAGACGGAATGATTTATACTCTAAAAACAACTCCTTCATATGAAGGCGGGCAGATTACACTCGGTGATATTATGGAAAATGGTGATGTTGACGAATCATTTTTCATACCGAAAGAGCAGTTATATTATACATCTCTGGATGTAGATCATAGTGACGAAACACAGGAGAGGCTATCGGATGAGGCACATAAAACATGGCAATATATTAAAGGTGCAAAGAAACTCTTGCGTAAGGCCAAGAATGGGCATGAATATGTTTTTTCAGAAGGACCGGTTGCTATGATTGATGAGTATGACAAACCGGCCAGAACGATGCTCACCAGTGAGGGTTCATTTAGTAGGACTACACATATTGTAAGAGATAAAAAAACAAAAAAGATAAGGCTTCTTACGCCTATTGAGGTTGAACGTATTCAGGGATTTCCAGATGATTGGACGAAAGAATGTCTTGTGGATGGTAAGATTGTTGAGATGCCAGTCAATAAGCGTCGATTTATGATGGGAAATGCACTGGTTGTTAATCTTGTAGCTCAAATGGAAGAACAGTTGTCAGAGATATTTGATGCTGAGTGATTGAAAATTTGTTGTATAGGAGGATAGATAAACATGGCGAAAGGAATGGTATATATTTTAACCAATCCCTGCCTTGACGGCTGGGTCAAAATAGGTATGACGGAGCGGGATGATATTGAGAGAAGACTGCAAGAGTTAAATTCCCCTACAAATATTCCGCTCTCATATCGCTGCTATGCTGTGTATGAAGTAGACAATCCTCTTGAAGTAGAAAAACGTATTCATAGTATTATAGATAGAGTGGATGACTCATTACATGCAAGAGAGCATCTGGATAATGGTAGAATACGCGAACGCGAATTTTTCAAAATATCACCCGAAACAGCATATGGCATATTTAAGGATATTGCCATGTTGAGAAATGATATTGATAAATTGAAACTTTACACTCCGACACCTGTGCAGTTGCAAGAACAGGAGATGGCTGAAAGCAGAATGAGGCGTTCTAACAATTCCTTTAAGCCGTTGAATATTGTAATTGGTGATGAAATTGCATTTCTTTATGATGATACTATTATGGCTAAGGTATTGGATGAGAAAAATCAAGTGGAATTTCAGGGTGAATCATATTCTGTCAGTGGTTTGGCGGTTAAAATTCTTACGGAACAGTATGGTTGGGCTGATAATTCTCATATCAACGGATGGAGATTTTTTACCAAAGATGGTGTTACCTTAAGCGATTTGAGAAATCAAATAGAAAATAATGAGATTGAGGATGAGTGATAAGTCAATAATATCATGTTACATGCTTATAATGTGTTCCAACTGATTGGTTGAAATATATTTCTATTTATAATAAAGTAATACAAAGCTGCCATCAACCCGGCAGCTATTTTCATATCTTTTCCTTTCATATTGTGATAAAATATATTCATTGAAGCACTAGCTAAAGATAGTGCCATTTATGTGCTAATAGTTTTCACCCACGGAGGCCCATATGACAAAGAGATGCACCTGGTGCTGCGATAACGGCATCGTTCAGAAATACCATGATGAGGAATGGGGGATTCCCCTTCATGACGACCGGAAACATTTTGAATACATTTCCATGGAAGTAATGCAATGTGGTTTAAACTGGACGATGATGCTCAAGAAGAGAGATATTTTTAAGAAATGCTTTTCCGACT
>JAFLTH010000009.1 GCA_022510525.1 Lachnospiraceae bacterium
TTATCAGTGGTTACATTGACAAACGATTTGACACAGTCTGTCGTGCGAATACATTCCAACACATTGACCGTTCCCATCACATTCACATCATAGGTATATACGGGATTATTATAAGACTCCCTGACAATCGGCTGGGCAGCCATATGAATCACTATCTCCGGTCTGTATTCCGCAAAGACCCAGTACAGCTTGTCCAAATCCCGAATGTCTCCAATGATAGAATTCATTCTTTTCTCTAAATCCAGAATATTATATAAACCAGGGTCTGTCGGTGGTTCCAACGCATATCCTATCACCTCTGCTCCCATTTGCAAAAGTGCTTCACACATCCATGAACCTTTAAACCCTGTACACCCGGTTATGAGAACTTTCTTATTGCTGTAAAATTTCTTCATCTTATCCATCCTATTCTAATGCAGTCTTGATCGTATCAGCCATATAATCTATCATCTCGTCTGTCATGCCCGGATACACTCCAATCCAGAAAGTATCCCTCATAATACGATCGGTATTCGTCAAATCGCCCACTACCCGATATCCTGTTCCGGCCGCTCTCATCTCATCAAAACAGGGATGTTTCGTCAAGTTGCCTGCAAAAAGCATCCTGGTCTGTATACCGTGCGATTCCAAATACTGTACCACCTGATTGCGTTCAACACCGTCCCTACATGTGAGCATGAAACCAAACCAGCTGGGATTAGAATTGTCGCAAGCTTCCGGAAGAATCAACTTATCCGTGATATGCTCTACATCATCCGCCGCTAACAGAGCCGTCTTCAATCTGTCAAAATTGTGTCGTCTCCTGTCCACAAAAGAAGGAAATTTCTGAAGCTGTGCGCAGCCGATTGCCGCCTGCATATCCGTAGCCTTTAAATTATATCCAAAATGAGAATATACATATTTATGGTCATATCCAAGCGGCAGCTCGCCATATTGCCTGTCAAAACGATGCCCGCACAGATTGTCCATTCCCGACGGGCAGACACAGTCGCGCCCCCAATCTCTGAAAGAGCGGATGCACTTATGCAGAAGCGGGTTGTCCGTATAGACAGCTCCGCCTTCTCCCATCGTCATGTGGTGCGGCGGATAGAAACTGGAAGTTCCGATATCTCCGATGGTACCTGTCAGCTTTGCTTCCCCATCTATCGTATACTCGGAGCCAAGGGCATCACAATTATCCTCAACCAGCCAGAGATTGTGTTTCTTACAAAACTCGCTGACAACTTTCAAATCAAACGGATTGCCCAGTGTATGCGCAATCATAACAGCCTTCGTCTTGTCTGATAGGGCTGCTTCCAGCATAGTCACATCAATATTGTACTGGGGAATCGTCACATCAACAAAAACCGGAACAGCGCCGTACTGAATGAGCGGCGCTACGGTTGTGGGGAATCCCGCCGCCACCGTTATTACCTCATCACCTCGTCTGATGGCCCTGTCTCCCAGAAGCGGAGACGTGAGTGCCATAAATGCAATCAAATTGGCAGAGGACCCTGAATTCACAAGGGAACAGTATCGAATCCCCAGATACTGCGCCAACTGCTTCTCAAATTGGTCTGTATATCGCCCTGCCGTCAGCCAGAACTCTAATGCACTGTCTACCAAGTTCACCATCTCCGCACTGTCATAGACGCGGGAAGCGTACGGAATCCTCTGTCCTTCCTCGAAAGTCTTACCGACATTGTGATATGTATCACAATATTCTTTCACCATGCTCAAAATTTCTTCTCTTGCCTGCTGCTCTGTCTTCTGATTCATATCACTTCACCACTTTCCGGTATTCTGTTTACCACACTTTCCAGGGTGCTTGTCCGGTATCCCAAAGCTCCTCTAAGTAATGCTTATCCCGAAGTGTATCCATAGGCGACCAGAAACCGCCATGCTTATAAGCAGACATCTCACCGTCACCCGCAATCTTCTCAAAAGGACCCGCCTCCAACATCTCACTGCCGTCACCCAAATAATCAAATACGCGCCTGTTAAGCACCATAAATCCGGCATTGACCCACGCCGAATCGGCTCTCGCTTTCTCTTTGAATCCCATTACCTGATTCTGCTCATTGATTTTAAGGGCACCGAATCGCCCCGACGGCTGCGTAGTCGTAATTGTTGCTACCTTGCTATGCTCATGATGAAAATTAAGCAAAGCAGGAATATCAACGTCCGACACACCGTCTCCGTAAGTCAGGAAAAACTCCTCGTCTTCACCTATATAATCCCGGATTCTCAATACTCTTCCCGCCGTCAACGTATGAAGTCCCGTATTGGCCAGCGTTACTCTCCATGGCTCAGCGAACACTTCATGCACCATTACTTCCTTGTTCTGCAGCAGAAAAGTACTGTCAGACTGATTAACGTAGTAATGGATAAAATATTCCTTGATCATCTGACCCTTGTATCCGCAGCACACGATAAATTCATTATAACCGTAATAAGAATACAGCTTCATAATATGCCACAGAATGGGCTTTCCGCCAATCTCTATCATAGGTTTGGGTCTTAATTGCGATTCTTCGCTAATGCGGGTACCCATACCTCCGGCCAAAATAACTACCTTCATATAATCTTTCCCAACTTTCTATCAGGTTATTTTGCGGATTAACGGATTGGGAGGAACCTCTCTTTGAATCCGACATATCTTCCCTCTAAAACGATATGATTTGTCCGATAAAGAACTGTCATATAGTAAAGAATCTTTCCTGTTCGTCTTATCCCTAACTGCAAGAAACCTTTCGAAGCTTCCCATCTTAACGGCCTTTGCATATGCTGTCGTAACCAAATATAGTTTTATATCTTTATATCTAAACCTGTCATTTAGAAAAATAGCTGCAAATTCCTCTGACATAAAGTGGTTGATGGTAGTATCAAACTTTTCTTGAATGTCCTTAGTACTAGTGGGTCTTTTTACACCCTTTAATTCCAATATGTATAATACATAAGAATTGCATTCACAATCGACTACCACAATAAAGTCCACTGATTTAGGGGACATTCCACCACGCAAACCGGCATAGCAATCATCTACCTTAATCCCGATATACTCATCTGCCCGCAGTCTCTCGTCAACATTTACTTTAACACCGGCATCACTGATTTCATGATGACAATACTCTCTCAGACGTGTATCTTCTCGTATCATCTGTAACATAATCTATTACTGTTCTCCCATTTCCTGTGACAGCTTACAGAGAATTTCCTCCCTCTCCATAAAAAGTTGCTCCGAAACATCTGCAAAATTTTCGTCATCTACACCGAGTTCATCTATATGCATGTAGGACGAGCGGCTCTTGTTTCGCTTTTTTTGCATGATAATAGGACTATAGCTTTCTTTATCCAGTTTTTGCTCCAACACCAAATTGTTTAACTGATTAAAAATATAGTTGCTGTGAGAAGCCATAATCATAATTGCATTCTGTTTGGACAACTCTGCAAAAATCTTGATAAGCGCTATTTGATTCTGTGGATGTAAATGAGCCTCCGGTTCCTCGATAAACAAAACAACTTTGGGCTTTTCCGCATCTCCGATTTGTCTGCGCAGCCAATATGGCATATCCGTGTTGACTATATACTTTAGAAAAGCCGTAATAGGAGATATCTCAGAAACCATCGATGAAGTGTCGCCCATTTCCATCCGAAGATTGGAGCCAAATGGCTGATAGACAATGGACTTACTTTTTTTATCATAAATTACATTGCCTTTTAAAACATTCGCCTCTATCTTTTCGGCCCATTCACTAAAACTTCTTCTTGTATCACTACGAATATCAGAAAGCTGCATATAATAGTCTGAAATCGGTTCTGATATACTGGGAATTTGAATCGGTCCTCTGATATAAGCTCTGTTCTGAGACAATTGCGCTAAAATAGGCCCAAAAGAACTCATGCCGGTATAAATGCCCGAACGAGATGCGGGAAGAAAATAAACAGCCTTGACCTGTTTTGCAATCTCTAATCCAAACTCCCGTTGTATCTTTAGAATTTCTTCTTCGATTAAGTTAGCAGGAGTACTTACATGATTTTGGCATACATATATATCCAATTGTTCTTTACCGTTTCTGGACTTATGGAATTCCGAAATAGTTTTTCTGAGCCGTGTCGGCTTACGCTTCATACGAAGGGTAAGTTTTTCATGCTCCAGATCAAATATACAATGAATACTTTCTGACACTTCTAACCGTATTTCCGGCTTTTCGAAAAGAATTTGTGAGTATGTGCCAAATGTATTTTGAAATGAATTCACAAGTCTCGGATAGATTGCTCTTTCCAGCAACTCAGTATAAATTTCTATCAGTTCTTCGCTTATATCCAGAACATCCCTGGACTCTTCTCTGGAAAATGCTACTACTAGCATTTCTATCGGAGTAAGAGGCTTCTGAGGATCATCTTCATAATCAAAGTAATAAAGGCTGCGACTTACCTGCACAGACCTCTTGGCATATGAGATTAGATGCTTCAGCAATAAATATATTACCTGCATCGCATAGGATTTACCTATATTGTTATCCCCATATGTTACTATCAAATTCTTTGAAAGATCGTAATCAACTTCTTTTAACGGTCCCCAATTTCTAATTTTTATCCGCATTTCACACCCCTATAAATCGTAAAACTCTACCTCCGGAGACACAATCTGACTGCCCCCAGCCTCATCGTAGTTGATATACACCTCTTTATCCTCTAATATCCCTTCCGGATATTCGCTAACCCTAAATGTTGCCAGAATACGACTTCCGCACTTTTCACAAACAATTTCTTTCTCGCTTGCGTAAATATTATTAATTCCCAAGTCCTTTTCGTAAGAATCCACCACGTCCAAATCCCATTCTATCTTCTTTGGTGTCCCACATTTCCCACAGATTCGTATTGATTCACTAACAAAAAACATTTAGCCACCTCTGTTAACTAAAAGAATACAGTACTAAATTATTATACCACAGTTTCAATTAATAGTATACCGACTTCCTAAGGATTACTTTCTATCCATGGTGCCATTCCGGCATTCCACAGATTTTCGGCATCAGTTAAATCTCTTTTGGTCTCCACAGCCAGCCAATAGCCGGTATGTTTGTATGTTGCAAGCTGATCCCTCTCGGAGAGTTTGATAAATAAGCTTTTCTCCAGATCGTAATTTCCTGTTAAAAGAGAAAATACCTTGGGCGAAAATACAAAACAATCGCCATTCGTCCACGCATTGTCATTCTCCACATGATATGGACTGCCATAACGCAACTTTCCGTCACTATCCAACGGCAGCAATTCTTCTCTTCCGGAAGGCTTTACCATAGCAACCGTAGCAATCTTATCTTCTCTGCGATGATGCTTTATCATCTGTAAGGCATTGATATCAGATAAGCAATCACCATAGGTCACAATAAAATCACCGTCAACATATTTCTCTATCATACTGACACGCAGACCGGTAGTCGAAAACAAACCGGTGTCCACTACCGTCACCTTCCAATCCTCGGTCTTCTTCTTATGGATTTCCACCGTATTAGTCTGTAAATCAACCGTGATATCGGACTCATAAATATAGAAGTCCATAAAGTATTCCTTAATCGTATCTACTTTATAGCCTCCGCACACAATGAATTCCGTAAGGCCATACTGTGAGAAATGTTTCATGATATGCCAAAGAAGAGGCTTCCCGCCTATGTCTATCATAGGTTTGGGAATTCCCTCTGCCTCCTTACTGATTGAACTTTGCATGCCGCCTGCTAAAATAACTACTTTCACTGTCATTTCTCCTGCTAGTATAACGAATATTAAGTTCCTGATTCTACAATATCTCTGAACGTACTGATTTTTCAGGCTTTACAGAAAACGAAACTATCAAGAACTTAATTTATGCTGTACTAGTATATCGTACTCTAAATTCTTGTGAAAATAATATCTGCATTTCTAAGATAATAAAGGCTTTAATCAACTTCTAAGATTACACAAGAATTTCAGATACGTTATACTAGTTAGCAATCACCACTTCAAGTGGTGGTTTATGGTTAGCCTTAAAAAGGGCTGATTGCGTGCTCGCTTGAAAGGCGGGTATCACAAGCTTTGGTCGAGTAGACTTGCTCCTTACGAAACAAGCCCCTCTACAGAACTTATCCCGACTTTTCATTTATTCCGATAATCCAACTAAAATGCTGTATTTTTAGAGGTTGTCTGACAAAAAGTCGGGATAATGATCATTTCAGACCGTAAAGCTTTTTTAAAAGCTCTTCATCATCTTCCCAATCAATATCATACTCATCGGAGAAGAGTGGATTAATGTCTGATGTTGCTTTGTCTATAACCTCTTTTTTCATTGACGTATCAGCGTTGGCATAAAACTTTCTTGTTGTGTCCATTCTTGCATGCCCGAACCATTCGGCCACTAATGGGAGCGGCATTCCATTCCTATACAGATGCATAGCCCTCGAGTGTCGCCACATATGGGGGTACAGATGCTCTGGCACATCTGGCGAGACCTCGTGTGCCATCCTGCCATACCGTGCAACAAATTTCTCAACGTTGTCGATAGACATCTGCGACCGGATGTTTTTACGGTCAATATAAAATAGGTATCCGTCGGGATTCCCCGCAGCATGGAACCTGCGCCGGTACGACTCCAGGTGACGGCCGGTTTTTTCCATGATCGGTATATGCCTTGTCTTGTTGCCTTTGCCTGTTATAATGACATAGGGGCTGTTTCCATCCAGACGGATATCACCGAGCCGTAAGTCAAGCATCTCCTGTGCCCGTGCGCCTGTATCATACATAAGGATCATGAAAAACAGGTCGCGTTGTCCGTTTTTCTTGTCCCGGTCCGGCTGTGCAAGGATGGCCTCCAGTGCCGGCTCACTAAAAAATTCGATCTCACGTACCCGTGTATCTTTCTTTTTTGGAATGGCTTCCACATCCAGATACAGTGACATAAGGGTTTTATCTTTTTCGGCAGCGTATCTGAAGAATGACTTGACCGCAGACATCCTCTGGTTTCTGCTGCTTACACTGTATCCACGCTCTGTTTCGAGCCACATGAGGAAGCTGTCCACCAGGAGCCTTGAAATACAGCCGAAACTAATCTCTGCCAAAGGCCTTCCCCGCACCATACCTACATAATCAATAAAATGTTCAGGGCTTCCTTATAAGATTTAGCCGTGTTCGGGCTTGCGCCTCTCTGTTTCGGAAGATAAACCGTCAGGAAATCCCAGACCATCCGGTAGAAGGAAAGCACTTCATTCTTCATCTTCCACCTCCGGTATCAGCGCATTAAACTTTTCCCAGTCCACTGTGGCACAGGCAAGGAGATTTTCCGGCATCAGGTGTATATAGTAAGCCGTATCTGAGAAATTCGCATGCCCCATATAGGCGCTTAAGTAGGGAATCCTCGCATTAAGGTCGGCTTTTTCATCCAGCCACTTCATGAACACGGCAGTCGCAAATCTGTGCCTCAGAAGGTATACCCTGACTTTTGCATTATTCCCCGGCGGTTTTGACGCATCCCATAAACGGCGGAACGTGTCCGACAGCCATTTTTTCTGGTACGGCTCCCCAGTCGGTGATGGAAACATGCATTCCGTGTCGGGAAATACGGCCCTGCTCTTTTCCAGATATTCATGGCACATGGCGGCAACATCATCAGACATGGGGATCAGTCGTTCCCTGTGCGCCTTGTTTTTCCGGATATACAGGGTCCGGTCTTTATAACAAAAGTCAGACCGTTTCAGCTCCCTGCCTTCATTCGGGCGTAGGCCGCAGTAATAGATCAGCCTGTAGACCACAGGGATGATCAGATGCTGGCACGGGCTTGCCTTACAGTACGGCTCCTTGTCGCTTTCAGCGAACAGACACCGCAGCTCACTGTCCGTAAAGATATATGGAGTGTTCCTGTGCGTGATGGGAAAGATGCTGGAAGGCACAATGTATTCCGCATATCCCATTGCGTACATATATTTTGACAGTTCACGCAGCGGGGTAATCCTACGCCGGAAACTTTCCGGGGTTTCTGTATTCCTTCTTTCACACCACGGCAGGACCGTTTCCGCAGTAAAGTGGGCATGGCCCGCTCCGGAAAAATATTTTCCGAAGTCATTTAAATAGCTTTCATAGGTCTTCCTTGAGAATCCGAGGCTTTCCTTATAGTCAAGCATCCCTTGGATGTATTCGTGGAGGTTCATCATATGCCACCTCCCAACGAGTCAAAGCTAAGGGCACAGCAGCGCAGGTTATGCAGATTCGTGGATATATACTGCTTTGTAGCTTTCGTCCCTTTATGCCCCAGCACCTGGGCAACCACATCGACCGGGACTCCGTTTGCTGTCATGCTTGTTCCAAGTCCGCGCCTCATGCCGTGCAGTGTCTTCCCATCGCCGGCCACATGCCCGAAACCTGCTTTTTTCTGGTATTTACGAAAGATACAGGCGACGGAGACGCCATCGTGGTATCCTGTGAATGGTGCGCAGTGGCGGACAAAAACATTTTTATCTGCCGTTTCTGGCCGTCCGTTCATTATGTAGTCAGCTATCGCATTAAGTACAGCCTTCGGCACCGGGATGATGAGCGGTTCGGATGTTTTCCCCTGTATCAGCCGGATTTCATGTTTTTTCCAGTCAATGTCCTCCAGCTTGAGGGAGGCGATGTCACCGGCACGCAGCCCGCTGGCAGCTGCCAAGCAGGAGGGATGCCTCCTCAGATGACAGGCAGTTACGGACATGGTGGTCCCTGCAGTGGGGAGCGGCAAGCAGCATCCAGAAATTGTCATGGTATAAGCCGTTGCAGCAAAGATATCCGAAAAAACCGCGGAGTGCGTAGATGACATCATCCATGCTTTTGGGACGGGTTGCCGAAATATTTATAATAAAGCTGTTGACATGTTCAGGCTGGATGTCCTCAAAAGACGTAATCCCACTGTCAACAAGCGACTGCAGAAATCTTCTGCAGATGGATTCTTTGCAGGTCTTTTGCCTCTGTCCGCAGTTCTGCGTCCTAATAAAACCGCCGAGTACGGAATCAAACAGTTCTGGAAGGGATGACTTTTCTTTCCTGCTATATACTTTCCAGGCAAAGCTTCCGGTATCATATACTTCTGAAAGCATACGTATGCCACGGATCCTCCAGTTGTATGTATGGCGGGATATCTCGCCAGCCTGATACTGCCCAAGAAAGAATTCCTCCTGTGCCAGAAGAATAGCAGAATTGATCTTTTCCTGGTTTTTTAACCTCCTTTCCAATGGGCCGAAGGCGGAACACTGGTAGTCTTTTATGGTTCCTGGGGATAACCCAAGATCCACAAGACACTGTGTTGCCTGTTTAATGAGTTCTGATAAACGTATGTCCATATGTACCTCCAATGATAAATGGTTAATAGTTTCATCATTAAGATACATAGATTATCCTGAAATTTCATCATCAAACCCTTTAAAACAAGCTGTTTAAGCTATTTTTCGGGATAAGTTCTGTTATCCTGAATTCAGGATAACAAAACCGGACGTGCGACTTTTCCGCATTCGGCTCTTTGCAAAGTTAATTATTCAACAACTATCAATCGTAATACTGACATATATCTTAGGACATGCCAAAGGGTATTCCTTCAGCATTTCATCGAACGCTTTCCAGTTGTAACTTTTCTTCTGACTCCTTCGATTCATCCAGTAAAACAGGCTTCTTCATACCCGTGAGCAGAAAGTGTCTATCCCTTATAGTTGTCAGTAATGCCATAATAACGATAATACCCTACAAGCATCTGGTTTAGCTTCTTGATAATCTCCGGCCGTGCTAAGATTCGCATCTGTGCTATCCATCTATGCACTTCCTTACATTTCTTGGCAAACTTCTTCTTGCTGGTCTTCCTCTTTACTCTGAACTTTCCGTTCCTGCTTTTGGAACAGTCGTGTATAAAACCAAAAAAATTAAATGTACCCGGTTTCTCTCCATTCGCTCTGCATTTCTCATCTGCAAACCTGCCGAACTCAATCAACCTGCTCTTGCTTTCTTCCAGTTCCAGTCCAAAGTGCTTCATCCTATGTTTCAACCTCTCATAGGAGTCCTCTGCCTCATCTTTATTCTCAAAACAGCACACAAAATCATCCTCATAGACAATTATAGCGGCGTGCCCTCTCAATGTCGGCTGTATTCTTTCCTTGAACCACCATAACAGCACATAGTGCATGTAGATGTTTGCAATGATTGGGGAACACACTGAACGGACTAAAGAATTGTAACATAGGAGGCTTTTTATTTATCCTACATGCCTTGCCTATTCTATTCTCCCCAGCATAGCTGGGGAGAAGGCATGATTTCATTTATTTAGTAGATATTATCCTAAAAGTAGGATAATACATACTAAAAACAGTTCGTTTATGCCGTGTAATCTAGGATTTTCAATGCTTTGAGGTTTTTGGGGCATATTATAATATACACTAAAAACAATTTTCCAGTAAATACGAGCTTTAAGAGTCTTTTTCAGCCGATTTTTAGTGCATATTAGACGACTTTAAGGATATTATATCAAAATTTTTTTACGCATCAAATGTTGCAGTTTCTAAGCTAGCAAACAGTTTTAAAAGTTACTTGCCGAGTTCAAGTTTATATAAAATTTGCACCATGCCGCATACATTCATGACATATCCAGTTTGAGCGCCTTTTTTGATTAATCTCATCCATATTTGATGATAAATAATCTGTATAAATAGCATCTTTGTGCATTGGAACACAACATAATAACATCTTTCCGTCATAATCTATAAATAATCCATTATCTAAATATCCGCATTCATAAATAGGAGCATCCGGTACTTTTTCATCTAATATTTTATTCGGATATTCATAATATGTATTTATAAATTCTATGTCGTCTTTACTAAAATCCGTTAATTTCCATCTTTTAAAAGGATTTGCATATAATGCCGTCGTACTTTGAAATATAAAACCGCATTTTCTGCAAAACTCCACCATATTAATCTGTTCTGAACCACTATTATTTACATATAAATGATATCCAATTATTATATTTGTTGTCGCATTATACTTAGCAATTAGCTCTTTAATTTTAAGCAAATTTTTCTTCACCAATTCAACATTTCCACCATTATGTGTTGTACTGTAAATTTCCTGATTAAATCCCGATAAAGAAACCTTTATACAATCTGGATTGGCTTTAATTAAGCTATCAAGATCGACCTCCATACTTAAATTTGTTGAGATTATTGCATACATACCGTATTTATGAGTTATTTCAATAATCTGTGAACATTCCTTATTTAATAGTGGATCTCCCGTATTATATAAATATATACTTTTATTGTCAGGTATTTCTCTTTTTATTTTGGCTATAATTTTTTCGTATAATAAAGGAGACATAAATCCCCTATCTGTATATTGGTACATGGCTTTATCATGATTACATACCTGGCAAGATTTACATCTTAAATTACATACACCACTTATATCTATGTACACACTTTTCCCATCATTTACAATGAAATATTTAGCGCCTGCTTCTTCTATTTTTTGTGCAATTTCTCTAATTGTTTGCGGGTTTGTAGAAGTGATAGCAAATATACTTTCTGAAAATTTTATTCCAAGTTCTTCTATATCTTCATAAATTGGTATTCCATTATAATCTTCAGCACCACATACCAGTTCTCGGCCACGCCTGTCAATTATGCCTGCAATTCTAATCCCTTTCTTTCTTACATCTGACAAAAATGCTAAACCCAATACGCCCCCCCCATATATATATACGTTTTTAAATCCTTGTGTTATCTCTTGAATATCCATATAACCTTACCTCCTATGTTCTAATAAACTACCCTGGGGCAAGCCTTCAAGCATCTTCTGCGACTACGGCACACTTGTGCCTTGACGCTCCAGATACTTGCTTTTCGCCTTGCTCCGCTCGGTTGCGAAAGCAGCTGATTAGGGGAAGACAGGTGACAGAGAAGAGCTGCAACCGATATCTAAGGGTAATGAACGAAGCCATTGCCATGCTGGACCTGGATCCCGCCATGGATTATCTTTCCGCTTTTTATTCCCACACCGGCAGGCCTGCTAAAAACCAGACCCAGATCATCCGCTCCCTTATCCTTATGGTGATGCTCGGTGTCACCAGCCTTACCGTCTGGATCCAAAAACTCAAAGCTGACAGCCTCCTGGCCATCCTCATCGGCTGTTCCCCAGATTCCCTCCCGCCCCTTGGCTCTTACTTCGACTTTATAGACAGGCTCTGGACCCAGCCCCAAGCTTCCCAGAAAACCGGCAGGAAGGGCCTTTTCCCTAAGGATAAAAACTCAAAACCTTCCCAAACACCTGGTAAAGGCAAGAAACTTCCCAACAGGCATGCCGGAATCACAGACTCCCTGGCCGCTTATGCCCTGGCCCATGAAGAACCCCCTTTCCATTATGAAGAAAGGCTCCAGCGCTTCTTCCGTCTCGCCGCCATCATCCCTTCCCTTAAGGACGGCCTCATCCTCTCCGGCGATGGCACTTGCGTCCATTCCCATGCTTCCCCTTATGGGCATAAGGTCTGCGATTGCCGCAAAAATGGCATCCCCCACTGCTCCTGCCCGCGCCATTTCTCCGACCCCGATGCCCACTGGGGCTGGGACAGCGAGCAGGATGCCTCTTACTTCGGCCACACCCTTTACATGCTCTGCTCCCATAATGCGGACCTGGCCATCGACCTACTGCTGCCCACTTGCCTGTGGCAAAAAGGATTCCTGCCCATGTAAAGACAAATGCTCCCCATCCCCTTATGGCCGCTGCGTCTACACAAAGCCCGACTGGGATATCCGGCTTTATCCTCCTGTGCCAAGAGGCACGGATGAGTATAGAAAGATTTACAATAACCGCACTTCCTGCGAAAGGGTAAATAACCGGGTGCTCAATGACTACCATCTTCATGATATGGGCATCCACACCAGGAAATGCTACTCGTTCTTCACCATGATCATCTGCATCAACATCCATCTGGACGCCCGGATGAAGAAACGCACGAAACAGGAAGCAGCGTAAAACTATTTTTTGAACATTGCTGGATCCAGTTCTAAAGCCTGCCATGAGGGAGGTTTTAAAGCCATGCCCTCCATTGGAGTCTTCCGCCACAATATTGGGCACCCTGCTACTCTACGTACTTTTCCCTTGACTTTTTCCACACAGCCGCTCCTAAATTTTACTCCTCTTGGCTACTTTCCGAGACTACTCCATATTTATCCGATTCTCAAAATCTAAACCCATTTTAATCACCTCCAAACACATTAATTATACTATTATTTAACCCCATATCATTTATTGAATTTAAAATTGCGTTATATGCATACTGCGATGAAATAATAATTGGCAATTCCTTTTCATCTTTAAGCATTTTGGGGTCATGTACTACATTCCCATATGCTGATAAACCATGATAATTCATATTAGAATCAAAAACCCCCCTAATTTTTTCAATATCAATAATTCCGAGCTGCACCAATATTGCTGCATTTGTTCCTGCACCCCATATATAATAGCCGTCTGAAGTGTCATATTTCTTCACTCGTTCTGTTATCCGACCCTGAAATAATCTACATTTTTGAATATAACTGTCTATTCTATTTTCATTATCAGTTCCCCATATACTACTGTCAAAAACTTCCGCATTTTCCATGAACCTCCATGCTGTTACCATACTACCAGCAAGACCCATTATACTCTCATGATCTTTCGCATATAGAATTTTTGAAAATCCTTTTTCCGCCATTATATATGACAATGAATCTATATCAAAATAATTTATATGTTCTACTGAGAATTCCTGAAATAAATCCTCGTGTTCTTCAAACATAGCAACATCGGGGGTTATTACGGCTAATATCCCATTCCCATTGAGTAATTCACAACATTGATTGATACTCGTTTTAATATCCATAAGATGTTCTAAGACTCCACTCAGGATAATCAAATCAAACTTCTTATACTTTAACTCCTCGTTTTCATCGCCAAGAGCCCCCTGTATAACATGAATGTCATAATTCCGTTTTGCAAATTCACAGTTCTTCTTTGAAGGTTCAATTCCACATACATTCGAGTACCCCTCTTCTTTAAAAGTATTCAGTAATCCCCCAAAAGCACATCCGACATCAAGAATGGATGCGTTGCTGCTTATCTTTTTACACAAAGTATCAACGATGAATTGATAATGTTTTTTCAACATAGGAGATAGCAAAAAATTATCACCCTCATATCTTGACATTTTCTCATAATACACATTTAAGGGCATTGACTCTTCAATATCTCCCGCGAATGACAGCCCACAACGATCACAGTGATATACTCCATACTCAACAAAGGGTACCAATTCTCTGCATGGGCTAAAGTTTCTCATGAAAATTTTTTTATTATCAGTATTTTTCTTTCCACACCCCGGACATATTCTTCTTAAAATCATAACCATTTTCTCTCTTTGCATCTTTATAGACTCTCGGAATCTCTAAGCTTTATTTTATATGACTTCCAAAACTACATTTCTACAAATCCCCAACTTTTCAAAAAATACTTGCCAAACCGCTTCAAGCTTCCTTCTTTATTTCCACAGCTCTGCGTATGCTTTTCTTTGTCCTTCTATAAATTTATCAGGACATTGAGCAATCCACTTCAAATAACCCGCATCATTTTCTTTTTTATCTCCATTATCAATGACATATCCTTTGGGCAGATAACATTGATATAGTAAAGAAATGAAATGTCCTCTAACATCTTCTTGCATAATAATTTCATTGATCGCTAATGGCTCTTTCTCATATTTAATATCTGCATTCAATTCCATAAGTCCAACTTTCTGTATTCTGGTAAAAATATTTTCTTTAAATCTAATAATTCCGCCCGGAATATGCCACCCTTGTCCACATATATCATCTCTCCATGCCATTAAAATTGCTCCATTTTCATTTCTTATCAGCAAATCAACATTAATTAAAGGCGTAATTGTAGACAAATATAAAAAAACCTCTTCTGGAAGCCCTTCTTTTGGTTTTTTTACTTTTTGCTTCATCTGTTCTATAATTTCTTCTAAGTTCATTCTTCTCCCCTCATTCTACAATAGATATGGTACCTACACTTTCAGTTTTTACTTCGATACCAAGCAATTGTTTTTGCAATTCCTTCTTCAAAAGAAAAGTTTGGAATAAATCCCGTATCTGTCATCAACTTCGATATATCTGCCTCTAAATGTATAATTTGGTTCTTGCCATACGGCCTCTGCCCAATTCCTAACGGTATATTCGGATTTATTTTATCACGAATAATTAAAACATACTCTTTTATGCTTCTAGGGACTCCACTGCCGAGACAATATATTCCACTACACTTAGACTTTTCTGCAATCAACCATAAAGCATGCACCGCATCTTCTGAATATAAATAATCCCATATCTGTTCACAAGGTGTCAGTTCGGGTTCTTCCCCCTTTAATAATGTTCGTATTACATAGGAAGTAAAAATATAATCATTTTCATACGGTCCATAAACGGCAAAAATTCTCACCCAATTGCACCGCATTCCATTTTGCTTGCAATACTCCATTACAAGACGTCCCGCTGCCAACTTTGCAATGCCATATAATGTATCCGGTTTTTCTTCAGTAGTTTCATCTATTTTTCTGTTTAATGCGCCATATTCCGCCTGCGAACCGGTTCCTACAAATACCTTACACCCCAATTCCTTTGCACACAAAGCTGCTTTTAAAGTCGCTAGAATGTTTTCTTCCTGTAGAAAAGGATTGTTTCGTCCTTCGTCGCCAGTATGAGTCCATGCCAGATGAAAGCACACATCATATGTCTCCAGTATACGCGATGGTAATTTATCAATTTGAGTAATGTCGCATTCCTCAACCCTAACTAGGTCATGTACCGGTATATTCCACCTATTGGAAGAATTAGGCCGAACAATTGCCAAAACCTTAACCCTATTTCTTATACACTCTCTTATCAGCATGCTTCCAAGCGGGCCGCTGGCACCTGTAATCATTACCTTTTTGATCTGCTCACACATATTGATTGTTCTTTCCCCTGATATGCTTACCCATATTTTCTCTTTAAATCTTCCGCATAATCACTAATGTCATCTTCCGGAAACATACGAAAATCATTAATTGCACATTCAACACAAGTTTTACATACGTTACCACGTCCATCCAACATCTGCCGCCTGAATTCCATAAACCCTTCACCATTCCAGATATCAACCAAACTCCTTTGATTACAATCATCCAAAATTCTCGGATAATATATCGCATGACAGCCCACAATTTTTCCATCCGGATTAATCTGCATGGAATAAAATGCCTGTGGACACACTTCTATACGCCGCATTGGCAGACCAAATTGTGTCTTTAAATTTTTAGCTTCATATAAATCATCGTTGAAAACTACATCCTGGAAAATCGGCACTGTGTTTTCGATACCAATCGTATCACATATATCACCAAATAAATGTAAATACCGTTCCCTATCCTCTTCATCATCCAGCGCGATATCTATAATCTTCAAATACATTTGAGTATTCGTCTTATGTTCGTAAAAATAGCGGATATTATCTACAAATTCCCCAAAATTTAATTTAATACCGCTAATATCATAATATTTCTCAGCACTGGTTCCCTGCAATGAAATAACCAATCGGTCAAGTCCTGCCGCAATTAACCCATCTGATACTTGATGGGTTAATAATGATCCATTAGTTAATAATTCTATTGTATTTGCGACCTGGGATTCTTTTGCCCTTTTTATCATTTTTACAATGTCTTTATGCAAAAGCGGCTCACCCATCCCAACAAAACGTACCGTCTTTACTTTTTCTGGAAACTGCATCAGCTCATTAATACATTTTTCATATAGCTCATATTTCATCACCGGCCATTCCGTAACAAACTTCCGCTCATTCTTTGGAATTGATTGATGACAGTATTTACAAGTAAAATTACATGCATAAATTGGAAAAAATTGTACTAAATACGGTGTTGACAACGGAAGATTTTCTGCAAGATTGTGCCTTTTACCTCCCGGGGCCTCACTGTTTAATAATCTTGCCTTCATAAAAATCATTGCTCCTTAAAAGTTTCGTAAAATGGAATCTTTGTTACCGCTTCCTCACCAAATACCTCGTCCGAGTTTACAGGAAGTTCATGATTATATACGCATTTTTCGATATATTTACAAATAAAATCTCTATCCTGTGCAATGGAACATACATTCACATGTTCACCAAAATATTTAATTCCAAAGCCTCGCTCAATTATATCTTTTAATGGCTCATTGAAAATATTACCGATAGAAATATGAATGTAGGGACATGGCAAAACATCTCCATATTGTGTAATTGAAAACATTCCTTTTACCGCTATACACCCCATCTCCAGGCCATAACCGGGGGTCAGATGCGAAAATACATTGTATTTCTTTTCCAAAGTGTTGAAAAATTTTAAATCTTCGTCATCAATCAAAATGTCGTATTGCCCTTCCCACGCTCCTACCGGCTTAGCAAATGAGACGAAAACTCCGATATCCATTCCATTAAAATATTCTATAAACCGAATAAATTCATCGGTGTAGAGTCTTTGCTTTGTCACCACCGTCTGAATAAAAATATCCAATCCGACTTCCTGACACGCTCTTACAGCTTCCATGGTACGCTTGAATGATCCCGGATGATCTCTAAATGTATCATGTCCGTCTTCTTCCAGACTATCAATAGATAGCTGTACGCGATCCACACCAATTTCTTTTAAATGCTTCGCTCTTTCTACATCAAGAAGCCATCCGTTACTATCTACGTTAATATAGAACTTTTGTGGATCAATCGCCTCGACAATCTGATCAAAATCCTCAAATACTAAAGGCTCGCCACCTGTAATAACCCATCTCGCCAGTCCCAACTCATCAGCCTGTCTTGATAATTCACGAACATCATCTACATTCATGGAACGGTCACTGTTTTTTCCACGGAAACGCTTGATAGAACAATGTGTACAATGAAAATTGCATGCATAATTATATTGCATCTGAATGATTGCAATTGACTCCCCTCTTTTAAGCTTCTCCTCGAATTTTTGAATCTTTTCATAAACATATGGTTTTTTCTCTTTTAAGCTGTTCCTTTTTTTACTTTCTCTTTCTGTTAATTTTGTTTCACTCATTTTCTTCCTCCTTTTTCTCTGGTACTCATTTATAAAATGTTAACTATATTTCTTTAATATGCATATAATACCGTTTCATTATAATTATAATAATGATGAAAAATATCTATCTTGTAATCCCTATTCAAATTCTTCAATAATAAAGGTATTTTATATAAATCTGCACTCTGATGGTAGATACATATTGCCAACAACGGTCTACATCTTTTGATACTTTCTTTTGTTCCTTCTAATAGTTCCAATTCATATCCCTCGACATCGGCCTTAATAAAGCCAATATTAATTCCTTTCAAATACGTATCTAAAGAATATACCGGTACTTCCTTTCACGTATTAAGATTGGTCACTTTGGCAGACATACTTTCTCTATCGTTATTCATAAACAACTTTCCATTTGACCTTCCAACCGCCCCTTGAATAAGATGTATTTTATTTTTATTAATTGCCCACTCACTCTGTAAACGTTCCATACGTTTTGACATGGCAATCATATTCATTTCTTCCGGCTCAAATGCATATATTTCATTAAATACCGCCTCCTTCCTATATAAATACTGCTCTATAGTATCTCCAACGTATGCGCCGCAATCAACAAAAATCTCTTTGGGTCTTCGCATTTTAAATTCTCTTATTGCAAAACATTGTTCTCCACTTATATATTCTTCTGGTATTTCTTGTCCCATTATTCTTGAAATAATTATTGCCGCAAACAACTCTCTTGAATAATCTGATTCCAAAATATCATATACTTCAAGCAGCTCATTCTTATGCCGTCCCCAGATAATTTCATCAAGCATATGATACTCCAATATATCCATATCTATTAATTGATCAACAATTTCCTGACATGTTTTTGCATTTGCTGACGAAATTAATATAAGTGGATTTTTACAACATTTTTTGATATCATTGGGCGAAATTATTTCGACATTCCATTTAGTTTTTCCCCATTTTCCACTATCATTATCTACAAAAAAATCGGGTTCTAATTCTTCTAGAATAGTGTTTTTATTCAATTCTGTCGTATTACCGGCTCCCCAAATAACAATTTCAAATTTATCTAAAGATATTTTTTCTGCCTTATTCAGTATATCTTTCAGTTGCGCTCTACACCCCCCCCCCGAATACCTTTTGCACGTCTGTCTGATTTATATCGTATCTTGGCATAATATCTACATCTCCTCCACCCTTGAATTCTTCCTTATAAACAGCATATATCTATCACTTTTCCTACATTGGAAAATTCATATTTTATCTGCAATGCTATCTAACTTTTCCATCTTATATTTTCTCCTTCAGCATCATTAGACTGTCTACAATTCCTATATTTGTCCATCGCCTAACATCTTCCTCTGTATGGAATTCAAATCCATATGTCACGCCTATAAAATCAATCCCGACATCTTGTGCTGCAATCGCATCATATGAACTGTCTCCAATCATAACAACCTCGTCCGTACGACAGTCTGAAAATCCTTGTATACACATACGAATCAAATCTGCTTTTTGTAATTTACCTTCTAAATCCGTACCACAAACTAATTCATTATAAGAATTAAACTCATATTTTCCCATCAATTCTTCTACAAAATCCTGTCTTTTGTTAGTGGCTACTGCTATATGCATTCCCTTTTTCTTCATCCATTCCAAAATTTCATATACTCCATCATAAGGTTTTGCCAACAGCACGTCACCCTCCTTATAATGATTCCTAAACACGGTTGCAGCTCTATCTAATTCTTCACCGGTTAATCCATATACTCTATGAAAAGAATCCTGAATACGAGGTCCGATAAAGGAACAGAGAACATCCTGAGAAGGCATACCATATCCTAATTGTCTAATTGTATAAATCGTTGAATTCAGTAATCCTTCCGATGTATCCAATAAAGTTCCATCCACATCGAAGATAACCAGTTTATACTTTCTATGATCCATTTCCGTTAATTGCCGACAGCATCTCCTTTGTAAAATGTACTTTCGTTTTTCTTGGTCTGACAAATTCATCTTCATTCATGTAATAAGAATCATTCAAATAATGTGTCGATGAAATCTCTTCAAAAATACAGCCTTCAGAAGAGGAAAAACTATGCACAACATTTCTTTCTATAGTCATTAAATCGCCTTTATGTAAAACTTTAGTATCACCATCCAACGTAATAGAAAGAGTTCCGTGCAGTATTACAAACGTTTCTTCTTTTTTCACATGATAATGCGCAGGATGTTCTTGTCCCGGAAGTAATACCAAAATTTTTTTACAATATTCACGATTTACACAATCTATCATTGCAACACCGGTTTTATGGAAATGTTCAATACCATAATGATGAGATATTTCACAGCTGCTTCCCGCCGGAACTACAACCTTACTTTCTTTTAACAATTCAATCAACTCTTTGACAACTGTTAAAATATCAGCAGAAGTATTATGTATTACTACATCATCACACATGATAGGCGTGTCTTTATTTAATACATCTTTTAATATCCGAATTTTATTATATTTTGATAAATCACTTGCGACTAATTGTCCCGGTTTGCACGGAAATGCCAGGTAGATATCTTTGTTTTCAATAATCTGGTCTTTATGCAGCGTGGACTTCACAAAGACTCCTCGTTTCAAAGCAGCCAAATCTGCGCTTTCTTTCTCTGTCGGGTTATACCTTGCACCCGAAATACCACATATTTCATATGCCTCTCTGGCTGCATATAACCACTTCCTAACCTGCTCCGGATTGGCGGAATATCCATTCAAAACAATTTCTTCTGTAGGTACGCCCACATGCTTTTCAAAAATAACTGCCCCCTTTGCAATGGCAATTTTAACAGGCAACATATTATCCGGATCCTCATGAGTAGAAAATCCAATCCTTAAATCGGGAAATTCAGTCCGATAATAATCAATTTGATTCATTTGTAAGTCAATATTTGCAGTAGGATATTCTGCAACACAATGCAAGAGCGAAAAGTCAATATCCCTGTTGTTAAAAAATTGGACAACATTACATACCGCATTAATATCACTCCCTGCACCTGAAGCAATAACCGGCATCTTTTTTTCTGCTATTTTCTCAAGCAGCGGCCAATCACTAAACGAGCAACTGGCTATTTTAATATAATCATATTTCTGTTCCGCTATAGTATCTACCGATACTTCATCAAACGGCGTACAAATCGCTAAAAAATTGTTTTCCCTTACTTCTTTCAACAGTTCCTCAAACTGTTCCTTTGACAGTCTGGTATCCTGAAACCGTTTTACGTTTTTTATATCAGAACGTCCCTTATAATCAGGATGAATAAATGTATCCAAGTCACGATATTGAAATTTAAAAGCGAAATCGAATTCCTTAAACTCATCACATATTTTACGGATTTCGCTGATAATCCGCTTTCCATGTTCTACACTGCCCTGATGGTTATTTGCCATCTCAAATATGAATAATGATTTTTCGTAGATTCCCATTGAGTTTTTCTCCTTAACAGAGTTTGTTCATTTCTATATAAATATCTTCCATCTCCTCTTCCGGCAGGAAAGGATATGGATTTTCCAGATAAGCGGATATGCGTTGTCCCTCCGCATTGACACTGGATATACATTTGGGGATTTCATCGAATTTCATGGATCCCCTGATCTCACAGATGACTGCGCCCGATTCTGCCAGTACCTGTCCGATTATGGTTTCCGCTTCTTCGTGACCGGCTATGGAATAATACGGGATTCCATAGGCATCTGCAATTTTCTTTAAATCCGGCATGGATACCCCGCTTTCAGGATTGCTTCCTACGTAGTGCCCATCAAAATTCCGTTCCTGCATGGTCGCAATAGCTGCATATCCCGAATTACAAAACACAAACATCTTCACATTGATTCCGTAATGTATAATGGTCTGAAACTCTTGTAGATTCAGCTGCAGGCTTCCGTCTCCCTCCAGCATAATCACCCTGTTTTTATCGGAAGCAAAATAAGCGCCAACGGCAGATGGCAGGGCAAACCCCATAGAGCCCATTCCCATAGAGGAAACGGAACGCTGGCCACGCTTTCTCCGGAATGCGATATGACCGGCAGTATTGCACCGGCTGGTGGAGGAAATCACAAGAGCATCCTCCGATTGACAATGCCCTGAAATCTGATCCACTACATCATATAAATCTGCCTGGTCTTCACGATAATCCTGTTTTTCCTTAAGCAACGGGTAGGTACACTTCATTCGCCGGCACCACTCTCCCCACGGAGCAAAGTCCGGCATCGCATATCCGGCAAGTTCCTGTTTTAAGCACTGCAAAAAGTCCCCTACATCTGCGTTTACAAAATGACATTCTATCAATGCCAACTTTTCCAGTTCCTTCTTATCAATATCTACAACTACTTTTCTTGCCCGAAATGCAAAATGTTCTTCATTAAAAGCCGTAATCATATTGTCCAGCCGACTTCCAAGCACGAGCACAAAATCCGCACCTTGCTGGATCAGATTGGAATATCTGGGAGCCTGGAGACCGGGGCTTCCAAAAAACAACTCATCCTCCCAATCATAAACATCCAATGCTCTCCAGGTAGACAATGTCGGTATCCGCAGACGCTCATTTATTTCTCGAAACAGTTCCTTGCTGCCTGATGCATCCAGTCCATGTCCAAGCAGGCATAGCGGTCGTTTCGCTTCCTGCAGGAGACGACAGGTGTGCTGTACCGCTTCCGCTATAGATGTATCATTTTGTTCTTTCGACGGGGTAAAATGCTTCAGTTTTTCCACGTCAATCTCTGCAGCCTGTACATCCAGCGGGATATCAAGCCATACCGGCCCCCGTCTTCCTTCCATGGCATAGTAGAAAGCCTTTTCCAGATGATATAAAATATCCTCCGGTTGTTCTACCAAAGCCGCATATTTTGTCACCGGTTTTACCATGGCGATAATATCATTCTCCTGAGCACCAAACTGTCGTACTCTCCGTAAGCTTGCAAAATCGCTCCGCTTCACCTGTCCGGATAGAAAAAGTACCGGTGTGGAATCTACATAAGCCGCCGCCGCACCCGTCAGTGCGTTGGTTCCGCCCGGACCGGTAGTGACTAAGCAAACACCCATATCATTTCTATACATGGCATAGGCCTGAGCTGCTATGGCACATGCCTGCTCATGATGGCAACAGACATACTCAAGATTACTATTCCCAAGTGATTCCACCAGATGCATAATGCCACCGCCTGTCAGCAGAAATGTATGCTGAACTCCTTTTTCTACCAAAAACTGGAAGATATAATCAGATAGTTTCATTTTTGTCCTTTCAGATTTTATATTATTCCTATAAACTGTAATCAAAACTAGAATAAGTATAACACTTAGCAGACTGTATTATCAATAGTTTGTTTTCCTTGCTTAACTCTCCACCAAAACACTGCACCAAGTCCTGTACTCAAGCATCCCATCAATAACATAAATAACATCGCTGCCCCTAACATTCCATACATTCTGACAACCCAATTGAATAACCAAAATGCAGCTACGGCAGTTATGGAATATCCCCATATAATACTCTTCTGAAACCGAATAATTGTGAGCATAGTACACAAAAAACCGCACAGCGCCAAAAAACCGCCGCCCAGCAGTAAAATCATCAGTTCTGTTTTATAAAGTGATAAATCTGTGTTATAGAGCCATGACAAAACAGGAATACCTACGAGATAAGCTCCGATCATACAAATCAGCGTAATGCTCCCGATAATAATAATCTGCCCATACACCCTTTTCATAAGTTTCTCAAGCTTTTGTTCATTCCACAAAACAGACATTTTATGAACAATCGGTGTAAAAATGAAATTATTCAACAATTCAATCACAAATACCGGCATGGCAATAAATCCGTAACATGCCTGTAGCTCATCCGATAATACCGCATCAATAGCATATTTGGGTGCATTTCCGATATAGAACGCCAGAAACGTCCCAACAAACAGCGGGAAACACAATTTTAATAATAAACCGATATTATCTTTACTTATCGTAACTGTCTCGCCTTTCCACAGGAAAGATGTCCAAACTGTAAAAATAATAAAAATAATTATCGTAATTACTGTCACAATAATCACTGAGAGCAAGAGATTCCGCAGTATTATCACACTGATTCCAAATACTGCAATCGTCATTAACATCCGTAAAGTCAATGCCTTGGCTGCAACATCCAATCTCCCCTTCTGCTGATACAGACCATGATAAACATCCTCCACGGAATCTACCGCTTTAAAAACACACATCAAGATAATAACCAAACTTTTATCTAAAGTATAAGAATTTTGTTTCCCAATATATAATACATATATCAAAGATACAACGAGCATCATCGTCGTCGTAACGTATCTGGAGCGTCTGTATTCACTGAAATTGAACTGCTCTTTGACATCAGATACCTGAAAATTCCGCATCCCATATTTTCCGATTGTCAGGAAGAGATTCGCATTTGCATACGCAATTGTGAAAATACCCGCGTCCCGCAAATTCAACACTCGCGTAAAGATCATAAGCATAATGACAGACTGGAAAGCCATTAGAAGACTGCCGAGCATATTCCAAATGTAACCGTCTGCTTCTCTATTTTTTGATTCTGTTAAAAATAATCTAATCCTCACCCTTGGTTACTATCTCCCGGTCTTCATCAAAATTCATTTTCTCGCTTACTATCACATCCGGTTGCCTGGTAACCTTTCTCAAAATGACTCCAATATATTCCCCGATGATACCCAGAAAGAACAGCTGCACAGAACCCAAAAAGAACATTCCTATAAGAACCGGAGCCATTCCGGCTTGAAAGTTATCCCATAATAACAATTTTAAAATCAGATAAACAACTCCAATGATAAAACTCAGCACAGACATTAGGAACCCTGTAACTGTCATCAGCCTCAATGGTGCGACAGACGTAGATATCATGGAATTGATGGCAAAGGTTAAATATCTCCATATATTATAGCTGGATTTACCACTTCGGCGCTCTCTCTGCTCATATGGAATCAATTTCACTTCATATCCCATATCCGCCAATGCATACCTAAGCTCAATGTCATAATCCACTTTCATCCATTCCTTTACAACTTCTTTATCCAGAATCTTAATTCCCGATATATGTTCATATTGTGGGGTCTCTGAAAATACTTTTATCAATTTATAAAATAAACTGCGACATGCATATTTAACCTTTCCTTCTTTTGACCCAATCTTCTGACCACAAACCGCTTTATACCCTTCCTCCCAATACCTAATAAAGTCAGGAATCAATTCCGGTGGTTCCTGAAAATCACACGCTATAATGGCAAGCACATCTCCGCTCATATATTCTAATGCGTTCCTTATTGACCGACCATCTGTCCCGTAATTTCTGCTGTTCATCAACACCTTGATATGTTTATCCCGCGCCGCCAATGACCGCAATATCTCTTTTGTTCCATCGGTTGAACAATTATCTGTAAAGACAATCTCATAATCATATGACAACTTCCCCATTATCTCCGTCAATGTGTCAGCCATCGGTTTTACATTTCCAACCTCGTTATAGCAAGGAACGTAAATGCTTACTTTTTTATTCGCAGTAGCCAACTCTATACCCTCCCACCTTATGTAGTCCATTTTGCCGGTTTATCAGCCAGATAATATGTCATTTGTTAATGTACCATAAGTCCCGCCGATTACCCTTTTATTTTCCATATAATATATCCACCTACCGGCAGCAAACCGATACATACGGATACAACAATTCGTAAGTATGTGTATAATCTGACTTTGGAATAGTCTATTTCTGTACTATCTTCTTTTTCTTTGGGAAAATTCTGATATAAAAAAACAAGCAGAGCTGCAACAAATAAAGCGCCAAATAAACTGCTTATGTTTTCCAGCGATATACCGCTCATTTCCGATAATTTATCTAATACAACATTCAACCCGTATCTATGTCCGGCCCCAATTCCCTTATCACTGAGCAGTTCATCAGGCTGTAGCATATAATATATTAAATTCAGGTTACTGCAGCTGGGCCAAAGAATACTCATTCTGCACACATAACCAAACGCCATAAGTATTTCCAATATGGCATTTTTATCAAAGTCATGCAAATCAAATGACATTGTCAATATAATATAAGGTGTTAATAATATAATCCAATATGGATGTATTTTAGATGTTAATACAAACACGGACATAACAACGGTACATAAATAAATTATCTGTTTGCACGATAATTCTCTATTACAAAAATAACATAATATCCATATAATAAACATTCCTACAAAAATCAACGGCATATCATGCAACTTAATAAGAGCCTGTCTGAATTCTGCTTGTGGAAATAAAAACTCATTAACCAAATTGCTATGAGCAATTATACTTGCTCCTCCGGATTCCGCAGGAAGCACTTCTGCAGCACTTTGCCCGTTACTAACGGCAAAATACAATTTAGGTATTACGATAAGAGAAACAGCACCCAAAATATTCAAAAATAAATATCGAATCCTTTTTTCACGCAACAAAAGTAACGGAATAAAAATCCACAAGGCAAATAGCTTAGAAGCTATTGCAATTGCAAAGGAAATCAAAAAACATTTATGGTTTTTAACGAGAAACCCATATATGCCCAGCAAAGTAAACGAAACAGATATGATATCATATCCTCCTATAACCACCTCTGAGTAAAAAAAGAATCCCGAGGAAAGAAAAAGGAACACACACCATTTGGCACTATTTCTATTTACTCCACAACATAGCGCTATTTTATGCAACACATAACCGGATATTGCTGTAAACAACCATACAATGCCTTTTACATAAAGTCGTGTTGGAAAAAACATAAATACACTATATCCGGTAAATTTCTCCCACACCCACATCGGAAAATTATATAATGCAAATATTATATATATACAAAAATCATATGCCCCGCTACTTACACCATTAGGAATATATGAATTTTCCACTCCGGGGTATAAGTAATTATAAAAAGAATTTAGCTTTCCCTCAAACAGACATGACCATACAGTAAAGCCTTTCGCCGAGGTAACTGTAATATCCTCATATAAATACAAGGAAGCAAGTATAAGCACCACACCAATCAGAAAAATCCATTCCCATTTTTGAATTGTCTCTAAATGCAAATCTTCTTTTATCTTCCTAATCATCGGCCCACCTCATCATATTTT
Organism: Lachnospiraceae bacterium; assembly: GCA_022510525.1. Lineage (GTDB taxonomy): Bacteria > Bacillota > Clostridia > Lachnospirales > Lachnospiraceae > UBA3282. Next base: position 27,321 of record JAFLTH010000009.1, read on the forward strand.
GAAACTCACTATATACTTCATAACTTATACGCAAATTAACTTTTCATATCTTTTATTATTCCATATAATTGCCACATTACTTACATTTGAATGTCCACAAATCAAATAGTCACATTTGGAAAGAAAATATGCGTCCTTTAATACATCCATTCCCAATCTATATTTATGCAATTTTTCAGTATTTTCCTGCAATAGCAAATGTATACCTGTATTGCTTTCATCCGCTTCCGATGCCCGAAAAACATCATTATAAAATAAACAAATATTTTTCCCTTGAAAATACTCTATATACTTTGTAACAATACCTAACTCATCCGTAGCCAAAAAAATTTTATTAATTTTAGAATCCATATTCAATAATGCTTCTGCTTGAACTAGATAATTTTCAAAAGCTGATGGAACCGGATGATTCCATTTACCGTTCCGCATATCAGTGCCACGGAAATGGATTCCAACAATTTTATCATTTTCGTTTAATTTTAAATTTTTCCACTCCATTTCAAAATTCTCAATTATATCGTTTTTTATCCTAATATTTTCTTCAATAATTGGATAAAAATAATTAATCATTTCTTTTGTTGGAAACCCATAAATTGACGAACTAAATTTATTTAAATATTTTGACAAATACTTTTGCTGCCCCAATACATACTTATTTCCATTTAAAACTTCATCTATGGATACATTTTCATCATTTTCAAAATAATAATTCCATGCGTTTAATTCACCATCTACCGGAACATCCTCATTATATAAAGTCTTATAATACTTCATATCTACAATCGGTATATAATTTAATTTTCTCGCGAATATTGTATGACCCAATACCCATAAATAATTTGAAAAAAAACCTGCCCCCGGTTCCGGTCTGCGTATGATATAATACTTTTTAAACAATCTCATCCTATAATAATAAAATTCATTTTTGCGAAAATAAAGAAGTTCTTCCCATGTCATCGCTTTTCTTCTCTCCCATAAATACTATTCATTGGTACTAAACAAATCGTTCTTGCTAATTAGTCTTGCCTGTCCGTTCCCGATTTCATATATTATATCACAATTCTTAACGGTTGTCAGTCTATGGGCAACAACGACCATGGTTTTTTCTCCTTGCAGTTTCTCTATAGCTTCAATAAATGCCTTTTCTGTATCATTATCCAGCGCGGAAGTTGCTTCATCCAACACCAATATCTCAGGATCATTATATAGTGCCCTAGCTATAGCAAGTCGCTGGCTCTGTCCGCCCGAAAAGCGCACACCAGATTCTCCAATTCTGGTATTGAAACTTTGAGGCAGACTTTCTACAAATTCTTTTAATTGAGCCTGCTCCAAGGAATACCACACTTTGGCATCGTCAATATCTTTCTCCTCAACACCAAACGCTACATTGTTTCTAATTGTATCGTCGATAAGATATGAGGCCTGCGGAACATATCCCAGCAGATTATTCCATGCCCTTCCTAATTCCCTAATATCTTTACCGTCTAATGTGACATTGCCTTCCTGCGGCTGCAGCAATCCCAGAATAATATCCGCCAATGTTGTTTTTCCTGCCCCTGATGCACCGATAAAGGCTACCGATGATCCCTTTTCTATCTTCATGTTAAGTCCATCAATAACTTTCTTATCTGTATTCGGATATTGCCAAGATATATTATTAATTGAGATCTCTTTTTCGAACTTTGCTCTTTCCGTACTATATGCAATTTCCTCTTTAATACCATCGTCACCGCTGATGTCCGCAATATGCATATATGTGGCATTCACCATAGGAACAGAATAAATGATATTGTTTATGCTGCTTGATATTTTACCTAAAGATGGCAAGACCCTGAAGGCTGCCAGTGCAAAGGCTGCTAATTGCGGCACCATGGATAACATATTTTCGGAGAAGAAGCTATTTCCAAAACACAGTACAACCAAAAAACCCGAAACAAACAATGCCTCTACGATATATGCAGGACTGGCAAGTGCTATAGCGTACCGGGTTGTTATATTATTTTGCTTTATACTTGTATTCTCGTAATGATTAACAAAAAATCTCTGTCTTCCCAAAATTTTAATTTCTTTAATTCCGTGAAACAACTCTAGAGAATACTTATATAACCTCTCACCATTTATACGATTTTTTTCGCCCCATTCCTTGCATAGATTTCTAAATATTTTTAATACCAATGCAAGACAGACTAACGCTATAGCTATAACAATTAAAGCGAATTTATAATTGACACAAAAAATAAAAAAGATAAGCAGAAAAATAGTAATACAATCCGTTAATAGCGCAAACCCATTACTTAAAAAATTGGATACCCCGGACACGTCCGTTCCTATATCCCTCAGGCACTCTCCCGAAGAGTATCCGAGAAAAAAAACATACTCGCGTTTCGTATAAGCTGTAAGAATTCTTGTCGCAAGTTCCCGTCCAATCTTATTGGTATATTTTGTTCTTGCATAAATAAATAAGCACATATATGCATTTTTCACGCAGTACAAAACAATCGTACAAATGCATATAAAATTAATTAATTTCAAAGAAGAATCTAATGAAAAAAAATCTGCCAATTCCGCAATATATTCATTATTTAATAACCGTGCCGGCTCGACCATTGCCTGAACCAATGGCAATATAATAGATACGCCAAGCATTTCAAAAACTGCTCCGAAAAGTGTCATAAAAAAAACCAGAGCAGCATATCGTTTCTGTTGTCCGGACAGAATATAATTCAGTTTTCCTAATATTTCTCTGGTGCTTTTCAAATCGTTAAGCATCCTAATAACCGTGCCTTTCTTTCAATTTATACCATTAACGAAAGTACAATGCGTTTTTCGTTATTCTACATCATATTACCCCTTATAGCAATCGTATATAAACTACTTTTTTATCTTTGCCAATAGCCTGTTTTCAATTCTTATAATATTATAATCTGGTAAAATACTTTTATAAAATGCACTTTCCTCATCAATCTCTGTAAAATTTGTGTAATAGACTGCTGTCGGCAACTTATCTGGATGTAAGTTAAAATATTCATCCAATCTTTCATAGTTAAGATAAGAAAAGGGAGTTCCCATTGTTCCATACTCAGTTTCCGCATATATATGAGCAATAGGATTTTGTGTTCCACAAAAAAGGATATCTTTTGTTTTATCAAGTTTAAGTTCATCAATATCAATTAAAATTTTATAATAATTCTCGTATTTATTATCATCTGTATAAAGCCCTTTCAAAGGTCCATCCAGAATTTTATTTTCAAAATCGTTGGGAGATATTACTCCACTTGCCCAAGTATTATATATCCTAAAAAAAAGAACCATACTTAAAATGCACACTATTAAAACCCAATTTACCCATTTATGCCAGTTATTGTCAAAATTATCATCAAAATAAAATAATACAATACAAGAATAAATACATAAGGATGCAGATGTTGCCAAATCACCGGTATTTGTTCCTAATGCCGTAGCCAAAGAAAATATGAATCCTAAGAATAATAACAAAAAATATTTCCTGTTCTTGGTGTAAAAAAGACTCTCAATTCCAGTCCAAAGAAACGGTACATACATTTTATTCATTAAAAAAGTTTCATGAAATGAAAACATTGAAAAACAGGAAATCCCCAAACAAACAAGCACTAACCATCTTAAACGTTCCCGCCTCATTGGAAAGAGAATCAATATACATAAATAAATCAAATTTACAAGGGTAGTTATTTTGTAATCTAATACAAAAGATATAAAAACTTTCCAAATCTTATCATTAATAATGTTCCAAAGCCCGTAATCTATAAATGTATGGTCTTGTTCATAAAATATATATGGCAGATTGATTACAATATCCGAGAATGATGCCCTAGAAAAAAGTAAGATAATAAACATTATAAAGATGACAAATAGACCAATATGAAATGCAACAACTCTTTCTCCGTTTATTTTTTTCTTGTAGACCTGGTCAATAAGACCTATTAAAATAAAAAAATAACTTAAAACCCAAAACGGCTGAGACAAAATACTTAATGCATAAAAAACCCCTAATAAAACATACTCACAAATCGAAACCTCAGTGCTAATAACAATCAATGCAAACATCAAAAATGCCAGTGGGGCTGCTTGATATGTTAATGTTTCGATATTATATGGTGTAAAGAAATACCACAGTAAAAGCCCTGCATAAATCATGCGATAATTATTTTTATTATGTAATCGCGCAAATCCATATACTAAGATAACAAATTTTAATAATAAGTACAGAATTCTTATAAATATAAAAATTCCATCATTTGACTCAGAAAATAAACGATATGTATAAATTAACGGTAATAATACAACTCCATGTAATTGTTCCGGGCTCCAATCATCTACCAAAAAAGCATCACCCAAATAAAATCGATATGATGTCGCTATCATATGGGCTTCATCACTCATTGTAATACCCGTAACAATTAATGCCTTAATAATAAATGAAAATGTGCTAATTAATATAATTGTCCAAAACAATATATTAATTACTGCCTTTTCATTTGTTCTTATCTGCACACCTTTAATGCCCCTCAACTATTGCATCTCCCTTTAAAATATATAATTTCTTAATTGACAAAACAAATCAAACTCCTTTAGAACTGTCTGTCCATCAGAATTGATGTCTATCTGTATCAGACAAAATTTCTAATTGATTATTCTTTTTCTACAATTCAACCAGTATACCATACGTTTTATTTACACTGCCACTATCAGGCATAACTATATAAACAATCCATTCGAACTCCCTTCAGTAATTTATATAATTACCTTTTGATACAAACTCTATTTTTAATATATTGATACAGCCCATAATAACCATAGCACACTCCGCACGTTATGCAAAATACAATTAAGAAATTAATGCTATTGTGTTCACTAATTTCCCCTGTAGCTGATGAAATAGCCTCTACAATCCTACTATGTATACAATACACTGAAAAACTCCCCTCTGAAAGGAATGCCACTATTTTCTTTATTCTCGAACCAAACTCTAACTGACTCTGTACTCCGCCAATTAAGCAAAGGGTTAATAAACATTCCCATAAATAGACCCCCGCATTAAAAATGCATAAAATAAAGAGCAGGTACACAATATAAATAAGCTGTTTCCCTTCACGCACTGCAAAATAAATTACTATTCCAAAAAAGAAACAATATAATTCAGAAAATGGCATATATGCACAGAATTCATTGAGATGGTATCCCTCACCCCCTCCCTCACATATTCCACTCAAAAAGCGAAGCAACAGCTGTCTGAATATAGGCGTACAATATAATAAAAAAGTCAACATCAGTATAGCCTTATAAAAACGATTAATAAAAATATGCAACAAGGGGGCCAGTAGATAAAATACCATAAATGAACTCATCGTCCACCATGCGTTACGATTATTCCATAAATACCAATTATTCGAGGGCAGTAATACATTTGTGAAAGTAAAATATCTTAAGTATCGTATCCCATATGGGGAATCATATTGCCCAATTGCTTCTATAATCCCTCCTGTATGCAAATATTCGATGACACCTACTATCCAATAAAGGACTAATGCTGTCCAGTATTCAGGCACAATACGCAACATTCTTTTCTTATAGAATTCCCTCGCCGATATCCCGGACTCCAGTGAAACAAAAATCAAATATCCACTGAGAATAAAAAACAACTGCACGCCATACTGACCGGCATAAACGTACTGTGTCCAATGCACATTGATGCCAACATGAATAGAAACCACCATGACCATGGCAATTATCCGAAGTATCGCCAAATTTATATTATATTTTGAACTTACTTTGTCATTCACCAACAACGTGCCCTCCTACTTAACCATAACCCCACAATAAGAAATCTATTCACACTAAATAGCGGCAATCTTTTATATCTTCAAAATCATCTCACTTGATATATTCGAATCGCTTCCACTATACTTCTATCAATATCCAACTATCCATATACAAGTTCGTTCTTATAAAATCATTACACCATCGATTAGGCGCTATTACAACTTTATTCTTACTTTTTGCAAGAAACTGCCCCCACCAGCTAAATGTACTGTTGGATATCACAAAATGTTTACATTTTGACATCAAATATATGCATTCATAAGTAGTATGACTAATATCATCATAGATTACCGGATAATCAAATTTCATCTTTCTCACGTCATCCATGCTGTCTGAAAAAATATAGAAAACTGGATTTTCTACTATTTCCGCTATTTTTCTCATCGCAGAATAATAATATTCTTCCGTACATACCCCAAACCGAGGATGATTTACATAATCTCCTCTCCTGATGTGTACACAGACAGATTCTGTTTCCTTCATATTTTGTTCTGTTATTTTAATATGCTCAGGTGCTTCTTTTACCTCTATAAAATCACGCAGCAGAGCATCCCTGATAGATTCCGCCACTTTTGCATCCTGAAACCATCCGTTTACATAAATGTTTTTATGCATTTTTAACCCAAAGGTACAAGCATTATCTTCACAATGATCCTTTTGCACAATCCCAAACAAACCGAATAGCTTTTCTAACCTTTTTTCTCTTTTGGCGGCCACTTGTTCCGGACGACCTGCAATACAATAGCTTACTATCCGTCTGGCAAAATCCTGCTGAATTTCTAAAATTTTATTTTTGCTCCCACTTTCCAAAACAATAGCATTTTCATATAAACAGAAATGATTCAACTCAAAATTTCTCAGCTCATCCGCATTGACACTAGTAATATCCAATCCTATTTGCTCTATGCCCAATTGAAGCTGAAGTTTTCTCGCCATGGCATATTGAAACATTTGATTTCCTAAGCCACCTTTGATTCTGACAACTATCATTTTTCTTATCTCCTATGAGTAAACCTCAGGAATCTATCCTTTCCTAACAATCTATAGAGCAGATATAACATCGGATCATTATACCATTTTACACGTTCTCGTCCCCACCGATTATTATCATCTAACAATCGGTCATTAAATTTACTTGTTTGTACACCGCCTTTTAATCTAAATTCAAAATCCTCATCTTCATCTAACTCCAGATTCGTTTGCAAAATATTTTCTTCTGCACTTCCTTTGGTATGCAAACCACTTCCGTCCCATCCCCAATTTCGCACTTTAGATTTAATTGGATTAATTGTGCAAAAACCGTTAAGCGCTAAAAAAATCCCTCTATTAACATCTACATTAGGAATCACATCAGCATCCGAAGTACTCAAAATCGTTCCAAGCATCCTTGAGAACAATTTTTTTCTTCTGCTGTAAAGCTTCCACATCAATCTGTAATTCTGCGCAGCCCGTAGCCAATTCTCCATTGTCAACTGCTCATGAATTATCTTCTCTTTTTCACGCCAAATCCCCATTCCCCATGCGCTGAAATCTGTAAGCGCAACAACATTATTTTCTCCGCAATTAAACTGGTAGTCATGCGCGTATCCAACGATTCCGTAGACTGTAGGATGATCTTTATATAATGCCAGGCCTTTATTCATATATGTCAAAAAATTAACCGAAAATTCATTATCATCTTCCGTATGAATTAATCTGTCATATTTAGCAAAAACAGTCTTCTCCAAAAATTGATAATTACCGCTCAACCCTAAATTATGCTTTTGAAAATACACATGAACTTTGTCAAATCCTTCTATTGGATTTTTCAACATCCGGCAAACTTTTTCCCAACCCTCTGTGCGACTTTCGCTCGGCGGATAATCAACACTTATATATAATTCCGTTTTATCGGCATATGTGTTTTTCTTTAAAGATTGGATACATCTATTTAAGTGTTCATCCCGATAACACGCACTGATTGCTACCGGAGCATAAACCATCTCTTGTGACATTTTTCTCCTCCTGCTTATCGGCTTTATCTCAATTCTCATATTGTGATGGTGTTAAAAAGGTAAGCTGCATAAGCTTCTGTAATTCTTCAACATACTTCCGGATGTTGATATTTTCTTCCTCTCCCCTTGTATGCGGACTGGCCATTCCGGGGAATGCATAGTTATTCCCATTCGTCTGATAACCATCAAATCCGGCTAACGCTATATCTTTCACACCCAGCTTGTCCAACATGCGAAGTAACATAATCACACAATTATCGCTAATCCCCTTTTCGGAAAAACTCACTTCCGAATAGTTCACCACATTCTCCGTTTCACAGCCTACATTGAGCAGATTGGAGGTCACAATCATGCAAGCCGCTTCTTTTTCTCCTCGGAAACTTTCATATCGTCTGGCATTGGAAAAGAATGCATAATCTGTATTATATTGCTCCGGTACAAAATTGGCGGAAAACACCAGCGGATTATTTTCTTCGATAAATCTACCAATTGTCTCCTGATAATCTATAATACTTGAGCCCGGTGCAACAACCAACACCTTTTTATTAGTTATTCTTTCCTTTAACATCTGCAAAAATTCGCTGTCATCCACCTGAATACTCTGAAAATTCAAATATAATTTTTCGATATGATCTTTGTCAAAAACAGACTTCTTGTCCGGTGCTATCTGGGACAATATCTGATTAATCTGCTTGGCACGCAGTCTGCCCGTACCCAACAGATATTCCGAATAATTCCGATGCAGGTTGTACTTCGCAGAAAGCGCATAGGCTATATTATAGCCCCATGGTTCAATCTGTTTCAGTTGAACAATGTGGTCATCAATACCATCCAGCACAGGATTCACATTGTAATCCCGGCCCTCCATTTTATTCATATAATCCATAATCAGCTCCATGCAAAGATTCCCGGGAATCCTTCCCATTCCCAGCATCGAAGCATCGATAATACTTTTTCTCTCTGTAGCCTTGATATTGATATATTCCTGTGCCAACGAATATGCCAACCCAAGATTTTCGTGTAAATGCAATCCAATCGCTATGGACTCATCCAAATTGTGCTCCACCATAGAATAGATACGCAACAAATCTCCTTTCATCATTGAGCCGAAGGTATCTACAATAGAAAAAACATCAGGTTTTACAGCATTAACTCGCTCTAACAGGGCCAAAATCTGAGCATCCGAATAGCCCATAATATTGATGGGGTTACAAGCTGTCTGATATCCTTTCGCCTTTATCTTACGAATGAAATCCAACCCTTCTTCAATATCATAATCATGAAATGTCACACGGATTAAATCCACCGTCTGCCCGTCATAGGGTTCCAAGCGTTCAGGGTCATACGTATTATGCAGTGCCATAGCAGAAAATTTCGTATTTCCTCTATCTGCCGGCAGAATCGGTTTCATTTCTTCACAATTATTGAACACACTGCAATTTCTGTCATATTCACAATTGCGAAGGAATCCAATCTCCACATATTCCACCTTGGAAGCCACCAGCTTATTGATTATACTGCGAATCGTGTTGTATCCAAAATTCCAGTCATTGATATATCCGCCGTCGCGAAGTGTGCAATCCAATAATTTAATATCAGCCATAGCGCTACTCCTTGTTTCATTATACCGTCGGATTCGGATCCTTCATTGCATACAATATCTTAGCCATTTCATAATCATATACATCATCGATATCAGCGGCTTCACGTTTGTTCACCAATAATCTGTATGCCTTCGGGCCGTAGTTATAGTGCCACTCTTTGACCTTATCCTTCGGCGCCAAGTCAATACCGTTGGTGAAATGATATAACATCGGAAGCTGCTCGGAATTTTTATGTTCCAGTCCCATCTTAAAGTTCAGAGGACCATTCTCGTCCATCAGGTATGTCTGATAAGGGGAACAGGTAATCAGGGAATCATACCCTTCCTGCAATTTCTCAAAGTATACTTTGATAGCTTTCTCATATAAGTACGGCTCCACACAGGGAGAGGTGGCGCACGCCCACATCAGGTGATCGCCGTCGATAATGTCACACACATACTCCAAAAACATACCGAAAGGCACGGACTCATCGGCATACTGTGTCGGTCTCTTGATTGCCTTAACCCCGCACTTCTCACCGATTGTCAGCATCTCATCCGAATCAGAAGATACAATAATTTCATGCAGACCTTTTACCTGTTTTAACTGCTCGATTTTATGCTGCAGTAAATTGGAGTCTCCAAAAGGTAGAATATTCTTGTTCGGCAGTCTGGAACTGCTTCCTTTCACCGGTACGATTGCTGATATTGTTTTATTCATGATTTACCCTCCTGTTTCTCTAATTCCTTTGCAATTTTTCCTATAATGGCATTGATTTCCTCATCACTGGTCTTTTCAAAGTCATGTGCTATATTTTCCAGTTTTCTCCTGGCTTCTCGCTTTTTCTCAAGCCACTTCCATCTCAGTTTTTCATTTCCCAGCATGCTCAGGTATACATTGTATAGCGGTGCAATCTTAGTCAGTGCTTTTGTAAACTTTTCCGCAGGCCCCATCTTATGATAATATGCCTTAAGCTGTTCTTTCGTCAGATCATAATAGGGATCATGAATCACTTCCTCTGCCATATCCGCAAACTTGATATAACTGGGCTTGTCCCAGTCAATAGTATAAACTTCGTCAATCAGTTTCTCACTAACGGGAAAGGGTCTGTTATCACTATATATCGTTTCCCTAAAATCTTCAAATTCTGTTACTTTGTCTGCATCCCTGAGAAATGCCAGTTCATAATCATCAGGTACAGGTATCGGGAAAAGCAGATAGCACATTCTCTTTCCGAAAAAGGCCTCCACAAATGTTGAACTGTTTCCCGTATACACTTTATCGCTAATCAATACCCACTGCTTAACGGATTTATCTCCAATCACCTTAAAATTAGGATATTCTTCCATCATCTCATCTGCCTGTCTGCTTTCTTCACCGGGATGCGGCCGATATACGAAGACTACGTCTTCTCTTTCTTCACATATCTTTCCCATCCAATCCAAAATAATCTTCTTGGAAGGAAGCATACAGTCCAAATAATAATATCTCCAACCCTCTCCAAAGCGCCTGCACATTGTTGCCAGATAGTCCTCTGTGTGAGAATCCGAGAAGTATGGGGATATAAAGAGAAATATCTTCTTATCCACGGGAATATCATAATCTTTAAGCACTTCTTCTTTGGAAAGATAATATCCCTTCAGTTCGTCACGCAAAAAATCCATCCCAACATGCCCTATCAACATCACCTTCTTCGGATCCATACCGGCGACTTCCAACATACGCCTTTTATTCATTTCTCCCCAGGAAACCCTGACGACATGCTTTGCCACCCCGGAATAATTCTTATATGCCTTTGCATCCCTTTCGTCCATAGGAAACACAATGTTTTCCCACTGCAGATCAATAATTTTTTTAAATTTAACAAAATTTTTGGTATGCCATTCGATCGTATGATTATCGTAACAAGCCATCGTTACGACAACTTTGGCATGATAAATGGGACGCATTGCCTTCAATGCTTCCGCATCTTCTATGTGCATAATTTTGGTTTTATACCCCCTGCGGTCCAGTTCATATTTTAATAAACACAGATTTTCCAATTCCCTGACTTTATGCTCATATATAAACATAAAATCCAGTTCTTCTATCTTGTATTTTACCATGATTATCCCTGTCCTTTCACTCATCCTTCGAGGTTAGCCGGCTGCATATAACTGTCCTAATTCATCCGCCAATGCTTTATAATTATTATGCGCATTAAACATATCCTCATATATTTTCAGGGACTGTTCACACATATGAAAATATTCCTCTGTGCCGTAAATCTCTGCCATATGTTCTATAGCACTTTTTACTTCATTTACGTCCGGATTCTCTTCTACTAAGATTCCATTATCTTTTACCATCTGCGGTAATTCACCGACTGTAGTAGCAATGGCGGGAATTCCGAAAGACAATGCCTCTTGTACAGAAACCGGTGAGCCACCTTCTGTTGATGTAGTGGTAATAAAGCAGCTTACATAATGCTCTTTATAAAAATCAATTACGCTGTCATTACGCATATACCCTGTAAACTCATATTGGATATTTTTCTTGTCATCAAGCTTCCAGAAAGCTTCTTCTTTCAGTATATCCATCTGCTCACCGTCCCCAATATGAATCCACCTAATATTTTGTTCTGTGATATACGACAATGCATCGATTATCAAACCTACTCTTTTAATAGAAATGACATTGGAACAACTGAGCAGGAGAAATTCCTCCTGATAGCCATCTTTTCTGTTTTCAACCAACATGTCTTGGGAAGCCACACCCAAACGATACAGCGGGTATTTTCTTCCATCCTGTTTTCCGTATCTGCTCAAATAGTAATCTTTAGCATACTGTGCCGCAAAAATCAGCCGTTCCAGCCCCCTGTCCATCTGTGGTTTAAAAAACTGTTTTCCGTATAATTCCCGATAATCGTATAAATCATAACCGTGGGTTCTAGCTATTATTTTAATATTCGGAAATTTATGCTTATGCATAGTTAATCCAAAACATTTATAATCAAACCAATAAAAATAGAAAAGGGCATTTGTATCCCTGTTCATGCCAACTTTTTTCTTTAACCGGCGATAAAAAGTTTCCGCAGCGGTGCCAAACATAAGCGCTCTGTAAATACGCTGCAGTATTTTCTCCCGCCCTCTGATAATAGACGCTATCTCAATATAACAGTCTTTCTCACACAGGAAGTGCATCAAGGATAACAACTTGTCCCCCGTATTCTGTACAGACGAGATGACACATGCTTCTATTCCTTTTTGTTCATATTTGGTAGACTTATCTGTTTCAGCAGCAATCACAAACACATGATATTTATCACATAAATAAGGATATTCAGGTCCTATAAAGGCATCCTCCACGTGTCCGTAAGGAAAATCCTTAGTAATGAAATACATATCAGGCTTCATAATTTCTCCCATAAATAATAATTTCCGATATCTTTATTACCTCTTCTTCCCGCAAATACGGATGCATAGGCAAGGATAAACATCGTCTGCTTACATAATAAGTATTAGGTAATTCACTGCCTTTCATATACTGCGCAGACTGTTTAAAAGCTCTCTGTTCATGCAGCCCTTTAGGATAATAAATCATGCTTGGAATATTGCACTTCCTCAATATATCTTGCATTTTACTTCTTTTATTTTCGTCTTCCAAAAGAATAGTGTATTGTGCCCAACTGGATATGTATCCCTCTTTTACAACCGGTGTAACTACAGAATTGTCGAGATATTTTTCATACCAACTGGCTGCCTGATTAACACTATCTAACTCGTAATCTTCCAGAATTCGAAGCTTCACCTGTAATATGGCTGCCTGAAGGGTATCCAGTCTGGAATTAAGTCCTATACGTACATTATCGTACTTATCCTCGCCTTTACCATGCACTTTATAGGACTCTATTAACTTAGCCCACTCATCATTGTCCGTGAAGACGGCACCGCCATCTCCATAGCATCCCAATGGTTTTGCGGGAAAGAAAGAAGTAATTGAAATGTCTCCGAAACTGCAGGCCCTTTGCTTACCTATTCTTCCGCCAAATCCCTGGGCTCCATCCTCCAGAAGCAATAAATTATACTTATCTGTTATCGCCCTGATAGCAGGAAAATCTGCCGGTTGTCCAAATAAATCCACAGCTATAACCACCTTGGGGGTCAGCTTTCCTTCTTTTATAACCTCTTGAATTGCGCCTTCCAGAGATTGCGGTGAAATATTAAACGTATCCTTATCAATGTCCACGAAAACAGGGGTAGCATTTACCCATGGCACAACTTCCGCTGTAGAAAAGAAAGTAAAATCAGGAACGAATACGGCATCACCCTCCCCGATTCCCCAAACCATCAATGCCAGCTGCAGCGCATCAGTACCATTAGCGCAGGAGATACAATGTTTTACTCCAACATAATCCGCCAATTTTTCTTCCAATTGTGTCACCGGGCTGCCGCCTATGAAATGTGCACTCGAAAGTACGCTTTGAATTACAGAATCAATTTGAACTTTATTCTTTAAATATTGTGTCCTTAGGTCTCTAAACTCCATTAATCAGACGCATCCCTTCATTTTCTGTCAGCACATATTTCCTCTCACAATCGGGGCAGCATAATTCCTCATCCAGAACCTGGCCGCACTCACACACCCAGCCAATCTGCCTGGCCGGTACACCTGCCATCAATGCATGGTTCTGAACGTCCGTCGTCACAACCGCACCTGCCGCAATCGTACAATATTTACCGAGCTCATGATTACATACTATTGTTGCGTTGGCACCGATTGTAGCTCCGGAACGAACCAGAGTACGTTTATATCCTGCGCTTCCTTTGGGATATTCTGCTCGAGGAGTCAAATCATTGGTAAAGACCATAGATGGTCCACAGAATACGCCATCCTCCAGTTCAACTCCTTCATACACCGAAACATTATTCTGAATCTTACATCTGTCACCGATTTTTACTCGATTGGATATATTGACATTCTGTCCCAGCGTACAGTTTCTTCCAATCCGAGCACCACTTTGAATATGACAAAAATGCCATATCTTGGTACCTTCTCCAATCTGCACATCCTCATCTATATAGCTGCTTTCATGTACGTAATAATCCATCCTGCCACCTCTGTTAAACTGTCTATATCCTAAGGGTTCTTTACCTAAACCATTACTTTTGCATAACCTTTGACAACTTTTTTCATCTTTTGATTTACCACAATTGTTTCCAAGCTTATAACTTTATTGTTAATTTCTTTCACCATAACAGTTGCCGTAATCGTATCATCAATATACACCGGTGCCAAAAATTCCAACGATTGCTCCAAATATATACTCCCGGGTCCCGGAAGATACATACCTATTGCCGTCGAGATAAATGAGGATACCAGCATGCCATGACATATTCTTTTTCCAAATTTTGACTTTTCTGCTTCCTGTTTATTAATATGGATCGGATTAAAATCGCCACATATTTCGGCAAAATCATATACATCCGTTTCTGTTAACGTCTTAGATACAGAAGCGCTGTCACCTATTTTTATCTTCTCGCTTTGCATATCTTCCGTACTCCTTTACCTTTCCCGTATGACTTTAGCCGGAGCACCTATGGCCACTTTATTTTCTTCTATGCTATGCGTTACAACGGATCCCATTCCGACCATAGTATTTTCCCCTATACTGCATTGATTTCTTACAATACTCCCAACCACATATGCATTCTCTCCAACGTGCACGCTACCGTATAATTGAGCACATATGACAATTGCATCCTGTTCAATATGATTATTATGACCAATATGCGTAGAAGGAGCAATTTTCACCCCATTTTCAATAACAGTATCATCTATCGTACCTCTGGCAATATTAACATGCGATCCAATAAAAACATCATTCCCTATATTAACACCTCCATGATGGCGTATCATAACTTTCTGATTATTCTCCCTTTCAAAACAACCAAAGCCATCCTCGCCGATAACCGTCAATGCCTGTATTTCACAATTTTTCCCAATCACTACATGGTTTTTAATTACTACATTATCTGATATAATCGTATTATCGCCAATTATAATATTCCCAACAATAGAGCAGTTGTTCCCTATAACAACATTTTCTCCTATAATCACTCTGTCTCCAATAACCGTATTTACTCCTATCCTCTGTTCCAAGTCCGTCTCCGTGAAAAAATAATTAAGAATTGTAAAAAAAACTGCTTTAGGAGCATTCGTTATAATGAAACCTATTTCTTCCCCAACATATGAAACTTTTTTATCTGTGACAACAACACCATTTATAAATTCCGAAAAATCATATAAGTTGTCCTCGGCAACATTTTTTATCCACGTAATACTGTTATTTTTAAGCCTGTCCAATTGACAGTATCCCTCTAATACTAAATCCTTACTGCCCTCATATTGAACATCATATCCATTTTGTCCTAAATATTCTAAAATATTTTCTACACTGATTCTTAACATATCTCATTGATTCCCATCACCGAGGCCAACTCTGTAAAATTCTCCCCGTATGTTTCATATCTCTGCCTGTTAGCAGAATTTATGAATAATTTCACTGTATCATGAATGTCTTTTTCTTCCTCGTTGTACCAAAATGCATGTGTCAATATTTGCAATCTATCGTATTGCGCCGAAGCGACAATTTGTTCTACTGGCTCCCTCCAATGCCGTCTGGAATCCGATAAATATTTAAATTCATCGAAATACGGAGATCCATAAGCGTTAATCATACCCGGTATCGTTAGTTTCTCTACCAGTATTTCTTTGCTCGGGCGATGCATAGATACAACCTTCACAGGTTTTTCTGTTACCATCTCCAGAATCTTAGCTTCATATAGTATTTTTTCGCAAATTTCGTTATAACTGCCGATTTGCATTGGATATGACATCTCATCAAAATGCAAGCCGATTTGATGTCCACATTTTATAATCTCTAAAATTTTTTTTCTATTATCTTTCGAAAAAATATTATACAAATCATTTGTTACAAGGACAAAATATGTACTCTTTACACCTTGAGATTGCTCAACCTGCGCCAACTTTAATGCCTTCGATAAATCATTATCAACATCATGACGCAAAACCACACAACGCCTTTTGGATTCCCAATCATTATAATCGGTAATATCGTAGCCATTTTGTTTTATCAAAGATAATAACGAGCAATAGCTGTCATATGTAAAATTCATAACTTTGTATACTCCCCTATATCTAAAATCTGCCCTTAAAATCAATAGTCTGGCATTCTGTCAACGGCAGCTTCACGACACTTCCCGTGGCGGCAGACTGGTAGATTGCCAATACAAGTTCTAATGCTCTCTTGCCGGCTTTAGAATCAACATAGGGCTTCCTATCATTCTCAATAGCAGCAATCACATCCGCATACAACGGTGTATGTCCATAACCATATACATTAGGGGGATTTTCATGAAAGCTCTGCTTTACTTCCTCTGGATCATCCAACATATCCGAGAACCGCCACTCTTCAATGATATTTACCGACTGACCTCCTGCCTTGACCGTTCCCTTCTCCCCGAATAAATACAAAGTTTCCTCCAAATTTCTGGGATATATATTGGTAGTACCTTCTATAATTCCATAAGCTCCGTTTTTAAACTTGATTAGCGCAATTCCCAAGTCTTCCGCCTCTATATAATTGTGATTGAGCCGGTCCGTCATGCCTACAACTTCCTCAATTTCGTCTCCCATCATCCATCTAAGCAGATCAATATTGTGAATGCATTGATTCATCAATGCCCCTCCGTCCTGCTCCCATGTGCCACGCCAATTAGCCCGATCATAGTACTCACGATCTCTACACCATCTGATATGCGCGGTTCCATAAAACATTCTGCCGAAGCGATTTTTCTCCACGGCATCCCTGATCTTCTGAATGGATTTATTAAACCTGTTCTGATGGCATGCGCATACCTTTAAACCCAGCTTTTCCGCTTTCTCGATAATCCTGTCCGCATCCGCTATAGACAAAGCAATCGGTTTTTCTATAATCAAATTGCACCCATAGTCCATGCAGTCAAGTGCAATTTGCGCATGTTTACCGCTTTCAGTCGCAATCGCCACAAGATCCGGTTTTACTTGCGAAAGCATTTCCCGATAGTCAGTATACTGCTCTATATGATCATCCAAATCGAACTTCAACTTCTTATCCCGCATATTTGCATCATCTACATCACAGATTGCTACGATTTCCAAACTATTTGCTTTTGCTGCGGCAATGTGATTGGGCGATATTCGTCCACAGCCTATAAGTGCATATTTCATATTAATTTCCTCACACCTTAAATAAATATTTTTCCAGTAAGTCTGCCATCTTTGTGGCGGCATGACCGTCCCCATAAAATTGGGGTCTTTCATTTTCTGCTACTCTCACTGCCTGTTTACCGAACAATAACGCCTTTTTTACACTCGCTTCGTCTTCCGGATTCATTTTAAATATCCACTGGTGTTTCACTAAATCATCCCATATATCCGCTTCAAGCATAAATATGCATTTTGCACCTGCAAAAGACGACTCCTTAGACACACCACCCGAATCCGTGACAATCAACCTTGCACGCTTCATCAATGAAATCATTTCCATATACCCCACAGGCTCAATAATCTTCAGGTTTTCAATACTGCAAATTTCTTCCCATAATCCAAAATTTTTCAAACATTTTTGTGTTCTGGGATGCATAGGACATATGATTTTTCCATCCAATTTTCTAATAAAACGAATAATACTTTCCATTCTGTCTTTTCTGTCGGTATTTTCCTGACGATGCCATGTCATCAGGATAATTTCATCCTCTACCGTTTCTATTCCTGAATCCGCCGAAAGGAAAGTATCATACATAATATCTCCTGTTAAATATGCCTTTTCTATCATCCCTTCCTTTTCAGCACTATCTAACGACACCTTATCCGGGCAAAACAATATATCTGACAAATGATCCGCTACAATCCTATTATATTCTTCCGGATTGCCTTTATAATGAGTCCTTATCCCGCCTTCAACATGGGCAATCGGTATATTTAATTTGGCTGCTGTCAGCGCACCTGCTAAAGTAGTATCTGTATCACCATAAAGAATAACAAACTCAGGACTAATCTTAATCAGTGCTTTTTCCAATCCCAACATTACTCCTGCCGTTATTTCAGCATGAGTTCCACTGCCGATTTTTAAATTGACATACGGCTGTGGGATATTAAGTTCTTGAAAAAAAATATCTGACAAACCTGCATCATAATGCTGACCGCTGTGAATAATACACTGTTCATAATTTCTGTCATTTAACTCGTGATATAAAGGTGCCAGCTTAATGAATTGTGGTCTGTTGCCAACCAAATGTACTATCATTTTACTCTCAACTTTCTATATAATCTATAATCGGTTTTATGGCGGATTCCATACCTACATGTCCATAAGCATATTGTCTGATAATTTGTGCAATCTCTTGTTTACCAATCCCTTCTTCTATAATATTCTCAAAGAACTCAACAACCTCAGATATATCTACTTTTTCCGGACCATTAACAAAATTTCTGACATATCGATAGTTATCATCAAGTACATCTATCTCGCATCCTGTTATCATTGGCATTCCTTTAGCTAAGCATTCCCTAGTTTTCAATGCACTTAACTTTCCGTAAAAACCCGACTTATATGTGCCAAAAGATGATAGCGCTATGTCACTTCTGTCATACATCTCATCCAGTTTCGCTCCGGACATAGTCGGATAAAATTTAACAAAGTCCTGAAGCTGATACATCTCAACCATTTCAAGATATTTTGCCTTTTCAGGTCCGTCTCCGACCAGTAGCAGCCTCACGCTGTATTTGTGGTTTTTATCCCGGTAATATTCCTGTAACCCTTCAATAATGCGCTCGTATCCGTGATGTTTCTGCATAAAAGCCACACCTATCATGGTCAACCTGTTCTCCTGATATTCACCCTGTACCATCCGGATACCTTCTACATTAATACCGTTGATCGTACAAATTGCAGGTACTCCGAAAATCTCTTTATCCTGCGTGTATGTGACAAACCTGTCCACATACCGTTTCAGCTGTCTGCGGTACATTATTTCCTTCAGATAGAATGGCCAGGCATTCCACTTGCCGAAATCATCCTTATCATATGGATAAGTAAATATTTCTATTATGATCTTACAGTCGGGAAACCTTTGCTTTACTTGCCTTAAGAACCCGACATATGCCTTGTCGGCAACTGTCCTCCGAACATAAAGAAATGCCGGATTGTCGATTGATTCCAAAGCCTGACCATAGTTTCTTCTAATAGAGCACACAGGAAACAATCCGACGATTCGTTCTACCAATGACCTCTCAGGCGTTTCAACCTCTATTTCCCGCATATCATAATATTTCCGAAACTCCTCCATCTGCATATCTATTTTCTTACTGACACCTATGGAAGTACGTCCCTGGAAATGAACATAATATCCTTTTTTCATAACAATGCCTCTAACCAACATTCGCTCAGAATATTTCTATAAATTATATCATAAATACATTGGTATAGCAAATTTACATAATTTCAAGTTTTCCGCTTTTTCACTGCTCAACGCTCGAATAATTTTACGCCTGACTCCTCTAATGTTAAGTGATAACTAATATTATGATACAATATAACATCATCGATTTCTCTATCCACAGCGATAATACATTCCGGTAAAAAATTCTCATCATCATATATTCTTGTCTCATTAGTTACGCCAACATGCTCAAATCTATTTACAAAATTTTCCAACATCTTCCATAATGGATACTCATAACTATTATTTCCACAAAAAAAACCAATATCTTTATATTGCTTTTCTATAATATTATCTGTTACTTTCTGATATGGCTCATATAGGTTATTAGCTGCAAAATATAGCTCTATTCGTGTTCCTTCCGATGTCAAAAAAGCACTATGAAATCTATAACTCGTTACAAAAGTTATTAAACTTACAAAAACAATCATTCCGGAGAAAATGCAGATAAGAGATTTTCTTCGACTTAATACATACTGGAATACCAACATAACTGCCGGAGCAAGAAGGGCAATATAGCCAACTTCATAACGGGTAATATATTTATACCATTGTACAATAGTACAGAATAGCAACATAGATATCATACTTGCGATGATATAACCCCATGATATTTGAAGTTCAGTCTTGCTTTTCCTTATATTAATTCCAATGTTTACCCCTCCCCATAGAATAGACAAAATCATTAGGAAAAAAATCAACGGGTTAATTGCCGTATCATGGCTCATAAATAAATTAATATCAAGAATATTATTGGGCCAGAGATTGTATATGATATTTTCAATCAAATTCACAAAAAGATATCTCATATTATACGATTGAACCAGAAAATCTGTACTTGTCTCGGATGAAGAAATTCCGTGAAAGGTAATGAAATTTCTCACCATCTCCGGCATCACTATAATTAACGCTACAACCGTAGTAATGACAATTGATTTTGTAACAATGAAAATATTATCTTTCCGAAGAATGCAAACAACAAACAGCCAGATTGTAAAAACAAATGCGGCAATGCATACGGAGGATTTTGCTAAATATGCAAATCCGCCACTCATTCCTATCAATATCAATTTACATATCATATTGTAATTCCATTGCAATTTATGATTTATATCTATAAAACTCAAAATGACATACACGAAAACCACAAGCCATAAACCTGAATACATATCTACCTGTGTAGAAAATGCTTCCCCAAATACAACCGGCGATGTAGCAAAAATTAATGCAGAGAGTGAGCTAAAAAAACGATTGCATCCAATAATTTCACAAATTTTATATATCAAGAAAATAATTATGAGATAGGAAAATGTTTGTAAAAAATTAACCAAATAGTCATTATATCCAGACAAAATATAAACATGCAAGTTTACAAATTCTGCTAATGGCGATGCAGATATTTGGCTAATATCATGGCAGACATAATGAGACACAGAACCGTTCTGAACCCAATGTGCTATTCTGGTCAGATGATACGTCATAGAATCCCAATTATAGGGAACAGTCCTTGCCGCCATATAAACTGCGGCACAACATACAACGAATACAAATATATCAATTGGATTAAAAATAATTTTAGGAAATGCAAATAAACCTTTTATCTCCAATAGCGATATACTCTTATTTTTTACAGATAAAAGAACCATTAATAATAATGTGATATCCACAGTAAACCACAGTACGGACAGTGAAATATATTGAATTGCATGAAACAAAGATAAGATTTCAGTTGATAACAAAATAATCAGTGTATTTATTGCAATACTATATAACATAGCTAATGTCCGATTATTCTGCCCATTTTGTATAAATTTTTGATGCAAACCAATATATATATACATCATAAAGAGGGATAGAATTGGTAATATTATCATAAACCGTTCCTCCGGTGAGAATTACTAAATTTTCTTATTTAGAATTTGAAAATCCTTTAAAGCTTTTCTGCCTATTTTCAATATTTTTATTATATCAATTGAATTTGTACCACCTTGCCTTTTTCTAAAAGTAATCGGAATATACTTTACTTTGCAATTTTTTCTGGCATAAATAACTGATAAAAGCACATTAGAAAGATTAAAATCCTCCGGTATCAAAGCTATATACTCTTTTAACTTATCCTCTTTCATTAGACGAAAGGGCGTATTAGCATCTTGAACCGTAACATGAAAACAGAACTTTATTACCAATTTTAACACCTTGGTAACAAAGACACGCGAAATACCGTCCTGTCTGTATCTTCTCCACCCTATCACCATATCATATTCATTGCGTAGTTTCCAAAACAATTCAAATTCCGAAGGCAATGTTTGTCCATCGGAATCTGTTTGAAAGACAAAATCTGCGCCATGCTCCAAAGCGTAATGATATCCCCATAGAAGCGTTGCACCATGTCCGCTATTACTCTTAGTAATGGGAATCAGAAAGGGTCTGGAATCTGCACATTCGCAAACTTTTTTATAAGTATTATCCTTACTCCCGTCGTCGATTATTAGTAATCTTGACATTCCATTTTCATTATGCATTTCGATAATTGGATACCAATCATCAATAACCTGCTTAATGTTTTCTTCTTCATTATAGGCAGGAATCACAATAAATAAAGTGTCCATAATCCTTTCTCCCTTCATGTATAACCCATAATTTTGTATAATTACGTAAATAATTATAACCTCATAAGTTTTTTTTTACAACACTTCGGTTTCTTGTCCACTGATTCATAAAAAAGACGGTGAGGCACCTTTAAGACTTGTTTTCTGTATTCCGATGCAAAATACGCAAACTCAAGCGTCCATAATACTCCGTTTTGCCCAATCTCCCTTTACAATAGTCCGAAACACCTCTCCAAATCGCCGCTACTAGCTGCGGTTTTCCCTGTATCATCCAGAGCAGGCTTAAGACACTCCTGTTAAGTATATAATATAGTAGGAATATGGGGTATCTTGCGCCGAGATACTGCCTGTTGCAAACCAACCAATTACGAGAAATATAATAAGCGCAAAGCGGACTTTGAGCTCCCATGGAGCTGCCTCCCACCTTGTGATATACCCACGCCTTAGGGCAATAGTATATTTCAATTCCCATTTTTCGTAATCGAAAACTATATTCCGTATCCTCATAATACAGAAAAAACCTCTCGTCAAGAAACCCTGCTTTGTCGATAATCGTCATGGGGAGCAACAGACAGCATCCGGTAGCAAACTCTATTTTCTTTTCTTCCTCAAACTGCCCACTATCTATCTGATTCAACCCGTCATGACTTACTTTCCGAATTACCGGTGATACGCTTCCTCCCGCTGCCCAGATTCGGTTTCTCTCATCACTGTAATATATCTTGGGAGCAATCATACTGTCGGGATGCCTTGCTGCACATAGCTCCAACTGTTCCAACATATCCGGCGCTATTTCCGTATCATTGTTTAATAGCAGAACATAATCGGCACCATGCTCTGCAGCTCTTTCAATTCCTCTGTTATTGGCAGCGGCAAAACCGTAATTTTGGTCCAAACAAATATATTCTATCCTGTTCTTATCTGATTCTTTATACTGCTTCCGGAGCAGCTCCACAGACCCGTCCGTGGATGCATTGTCCACTACTAAAATCAACAATTCCCCCTGTATGTTACTTTGCAGGATAGAATCTATACAAGCACTATTATATTTTTTTCCGTTATAATTTACCAGAATGATGGCTAGTTTCATAGGCGTTTCGTTCCTGTGCTCCCTGTCTGCCGTTATATCACTGAGTACGGGCTTATTATGTCATACGATTACCTGAATATATCTTGCAGCAATTGATAGTACTTCTTGGTCAGCTTCAACTGATCATATGCGTTAAAATCCATCTCTCCGATTCTGTCCATGGGATTTAACATGACACGTATCCATTCCTGAACATCGTAGGGGTCAATCACATAATTTGCCTTATTCTGCGTCACTTCTGGGATACAGGCTCTATCTGTAGTAATTACAATCGTCCCAAAAAGCATCGCCTCAATGGGTGGCATTCCGAAACCTTCAAAAACACTGGGAAAGAGAAATGCCTTGCTGTATTTGTACAGTGCATTTCGCTCTGCGTTGTCCACAAATCCTGTCAGTGTCACTTCATGCCCTAAGTCCTTCTCTTGAATCTGCTGTATAAGCTTGTTCTTATTTTCTCCGTTTACTCCCGAAACCAGCAGTCTGCACGGCAAATCGACTTTTTGTTCCTTAATCTGTCTTATCACTTCAATCAGTGTCTCCAGATTCTTGTGTGGTATTAACTGTGATACCGTATAATAGTATCCATTGTCTTGAATATCATATTTGTCTGACAGTACTTTAAATGGAACTGTCTCATCCCTCTCCACTGTAATCGGATTATAAATAGTCGTAATACGCTCTGGCCTTATATGATACTTTGCAATAATATCTTCTTTCACCCAATCGGAGATAGCCACGATGTGCTTGGAAAAATGCACATCCAACCACCAACATAATTTCGAATATGCAATTTCATGAAAGGGATGATATTCAGGATAATGAGCTGCCTGCAAATCATGAATTGTATTTACATAGGTAACGCCCCCGTTAAATAGGGGTCTGCAATAAACGGGAATAAAGCATTTCCGAATTCCGTGTTTGCGCAGAAAACTGTTCTGGCAAAAGAACTGCCACAGGATGCGCTTCTCTATATTGGCCGATACAACATTTGTCTCCAAAAGTGTGAATCTTACATCCTCCGCATATTGGACAAAAGTATCCTTATTGTCCTGTGAAACAAGCAACGCAAACTGAAAGGGTTCTTCCAGTTTCCGGAAACCGTCCAACAGATTTCTGATATAAAATTCCGTTCCGCCAACCTGCTTCGGGCGAAGCCATAATAAATCAATCGCAATCTTTTCCATAACCGTCTTTTTCAGTGTCCGTCAGTTCATCAACACTGCTATATCTGCTTTCTAATTCTCGGACACGCTTTTCCATCATACTTAATTCCTGAATCAAAATCCTAATCTTCATCTGTTGCCTTGAAGCAATAGACGTAAGTGTCATCAGAATCATTATAATAAAGGCAATACACAAAATGTAAAGACCGTTCATATTGCTCTCAATACCGAGGATTCTGACAAAGTGCACCAATAGTTCCGGGAAGTAGATCATGATTCCCATAATCAACCCGACCACAAGCCAAACCAGCGTGTATTTTAATTCCAGCATCTTACGCTTCAGATAATACAGGATAATAATAAAATAGCAGATTACAGCAATCGACAAAGTAACCTGCAGTGTATGTGGTATCATTTCTGCCTCCTAACTCCGAAACTCAATCTCCGGATCAGCATTGCAATCGTCACTTTCACCATGTAATATACAGATTTTTTCAGTGTGATGGAGCTTGTCCCGTTCTCTCTCTCTTTCATGACAACCGGATATTCCTTAATCCTGCCGCCGTGCACCGCTGTTATCACTACGGCTTCAGGCTCTGGATAATCCGCCGGATAATCCTGTGCAAAAATATGAATAAACCTTCTGTTGACAAGGCGGTAACCGCTTGTTATATCCCGTACACGCACCCCTGTAAGAATTAATCCCAATATACTTAAAAACTGTATACCCGTCCTGCGGAGTCCAGAAGACTGAAAGCCTTCCTTCTTTACAAAACGGGAGGCAATGACACAATCGGCATTTTCTTCCTCCATACATCCAATCATGCCTTCCAGAAAAGCAACATCATGCTGACCGTCACCGTCAATCTGAACCGCCATATCATATTCATTATCTAAGGCATACCGGTATCCGGTCTGTACCGCGCCGCCAATCCCCATGTTGACAGGCAGATGAAGCGCCTGATAGTGATGCTTCTCACAAATCTTCCTGGTCTCATCCGTGGAACCGTCGTTGACAATCACATAATCGTACTGCGGATAATTAGTTATTAAATTATCAATTACTTTTTCAATATTGTCCGCCTCATTGTAAGCGGGAATAATGATTAAACATTTCGCTCGATTCTTCATACTTTCTGTATATCCATTCCAATATATTGCATTCAGTATAACATAAATCGGGTACAATTACTATTAGTTCGACAGCAAGTACAAATACAGTCTGTCTGTCTCCAGGTTAATCCGCTCTATTCCCTCTATCTCCAACTCGCGTTGGGAAGATATTAGGAAAGCGTACCCCCCCCCAGATTCAGTTGCCATTTGATTTAATTCCTCAATATCGATCACCCGATATGTCTGCCTTACATATCCGTAGAAGTTTCTTAAATAACTGTTTCTGTCTTCCTTGGAAGCCGCCAAATAATATAAGTCACAGTCAGTTTTATTCAAATACTCCGCTATCTTGACACTGTCATTTTGTATTCTTTTCCCGTCAGCTACTATATTAGTATATACAGGCAATTGCACACAATTCAGTATCCAGAATAATACAATTCCCACAGTTCCAAATCTGAAAGCCTTTATGACGACTCCTTCTTTGTTTTTGCAGATTGATCTGATTAAGAGCGCGATTACGGCACCTGCAAAAACAACTGCAGCTATATCGGCATACGGGAGAATATATTTCGTGATATTTTCTATTGTTAGATACAAGTGTCCATCCGAAATGGACTGCCCCGTATTGCCTCGCATATATCCGAAATAACACAGACTGATTGCAAAACAAGCACCGGACAAAGACCACATAGCCTTGCTTTTCAGATAATCTTCCTCTTTAATTTGTAAAATAAATAAAATCAACACCGGCGGAAATAGCACCTGAAAATACCTAAACAAAAATTTATGCGGAATTGTGGGCACACCCTCTTCCGTCAAAACAATCAAAAAGACCGTCTCTAAAATCAGCAGGATACAGGCTAATAAACAGAAATCATGAAATCGCCTGCAATCCTGCCTTAATTTATTCCTGTTAAAGACAAGTGACCCCAGCGGAAAAACACCCATATTGATAAACAACAGAGCGGCATAAACGATACAACATATTCCTCCCGAAACAAAAGTCCAAACACTGACAGGAAATAATGCCGAAAATTGAGTTGCATAGTGATTACTTCCCTCTATTCCTCCGTTTATTCCGCGAATCATGAAATACAATAAAACAGTGCCCAAAAGATATACAATGTCATATATAAGCAGCGCGTTCCTCAGAATGTTCTTCTGTTCTTCCTTCATAAGCAGCCATATAAATAAACAGCAGTTCACCGTGACAGGAATCAGAAACAGATATGTCTTGGTAAAAAAGCACAGCACCGAAAATAGAGCACCGGCAGCCATCCACCTTCCGCTCCCATACCCACCTAATCTTTCAAAGGCCCGGTACAGGAAATATAATGTCCACAAAAACAGCGGATAACTCAACACTTCCTGCAGAAGATACATACTGTCAAACATATATGGTAAAATCAGCGTCAATGCACTGACAGCAAGCGAAATCTTCGCATCTTCCAATATTTTTCCTGCAAGCAGATAAATCGGAAAAAGCGCTGAACACATAGATAATATACCGATGAATCTCATCAAAAACAGAATTCTGTCCGGAGAATAAAAAAAATAGGCCAAGGAAATCAACATAGAATATAGAACACAGTTGTAATTTACCGCGTTTCCGCTTACTTCAAATCTTCCCTTATAGTGAAAAGACTTTGCCAAAGCCACATACAGCTCTTCATCGACTTCCACATGCACAGTAGAAGTAAAGAACAGCGCTATTATTCCATATATTGTAACCGCCAAAAAAAATAAAATAATAATATACCTATGCCTTACCTCGAAATTCATTTCTTCCAACTTCCTCTTTTCGCAAAGTAATTCATCACAAGTTCCTTAAACAGTAAATATGCCGCGCAATAGAAAATACCCATTGCATACACCACATAACGCTGCAAGCCGATAAACATAAGATTAACGGTTACTATCAAGATAAAAATAAATCCTACAACCGTCAGCATAAATTCTGCTGCCTGACTGTTCTTCTTCCTTCTCAAGCATGTAATACTTCCTACCAGCGCATATAGATAGAGAAACAACGCAATAAAATGACACAAAAAGTAAATCGGTTTGATCTGCCAAAATACCGCCGCAATAAATCCGGACATCATCAGCCTTACGGTATGATACAGATATCTGTCAAAATGTTTGATCAGTACCTTGCTTCCCAACTCCTGATTGATCTTTCTTGCATTTATGTCCAGTTCCGGATGTTGTATCGAATATTCTCCTATTTCCCTATATGCAACTGACGAAATGCGGTCACAAACCAAATCCTGCCACATATACAGATCCTGTCTGGCATAGATGTATCTGTACCGTTCCTCATCCACCGCCGTGTAAACCCTCTCAAATATTTCCTGCATTTCGGGCGTATCAAACAATTCCTTATCTTCATAATCCACCTCATAGAACCCACGTATCATCAGGACACTGGTAAACTGGGAAATCTCAAGCAGTTTTTTCCCAAACAATACTATAAAGGTTCCGCCTGCCACGACAAGAGCCCCAACAAATACAGCAATTAGCTTTTTGGCATTTCCCCGGGCGCACAGCTTTCTGATGACTACACAAACAAAGGCTGCAAATGTGGATAACAGCAACAGTATTAATTGACTTCTGATGCACATTAGAATAAGCGACATTATGACAAGGGCAACGCCCCAACAATATTTCCTATCCGAAATAAACCTAAATAAAAACAAGAAATATATATAAAAAAACGAATATGTTATGCCTTCCGTCATAATCTGGTGGGTAATTCCCGACTCCGGCAAATAAATGGAAAACGGGAGCATGCATGCCACATAGAGCAAAAGTTCTTCCCATAATTTCAACCCAAAACGTTTCTTGAGCATGTGCACAAATACCATTGTACACAATATTGCAAGTACTGACTGAACTATCACAACCCCGTCCAGATAAGATTCCTCACCCAATATCACTTTCATCAATCGAAGAAACACCGGATAGAGCGGCATTACACCTTCACGCCCACCGGGATACAAATAAAATTCCGAATCTCTTTCTATGCTTACCCATTTGTCTCCCAACAAAACATAAAACAAAATACCGGATAACAGCAAAAGTGCATATTCAGCAATTGCATAATGTTTATTCATCCAATCTCGCATTATATTCTCTCCTCAAAAGGCTCTCCACCGATGCCGCCGCCTTCTCGGTCATCCAATCAAGACGCAGCACCCTAAACAGGAGTTTCCTTATACCTTCAATCAATCCGCATACTGTAAATACCGCACAGAGAATTAAAATAACCACTAACATATTTTCTCTCTCTACC
>JAFLTH010000090.1 GCA_022510525.1 Lachnospiraceae bacterium
CTTTGATGCTTTTGGGATTGGCATTAGGAATGTTTAGCAGTAAAATTTTAGATGAGAAATGGATGAAAAAGATTGTCATTATAATGCTGATAATATCCGGGTTAGCTTTAGTGATCAACAGTGTTGTGTAACTGAACAAAATCCTTTGCCCCATATCTTTATAAAGAATATCAAAATTTATGTTTTCCAAAAAATTTCCAAATAATATATTGACATATCATATCTAATAGTGTATATTAAGTGTACTATCATAAATAGTACACTTAATATTCAGTGGTACACTACATACTATGATGCATCTTAGAACGTCATTTAATATCATTCAGAAGGGAGGAAGCAAATGATAATCATAGATTACAAAGATACCAGACCAATCTATGAACAAGTTGCCGAGAAATTCAAGACACTTATTTTAAAAGGTGTCTTGCAGCCCGATGAGCAGATGCCATCGGTCAGGAATCTGGCAATGGAACTATCGATTAATCCTAACACGATTCAGAAGGCGTACTCAGAGCTTGAACGTGAAGGCTTTATCTATACGGTTAAAGGCAGAGGAAACTTCGTTACAGGCAGCGACCATCTCCTTACAGAGCGCCAAAAAAGCTGTCTTGAGCAAATACTCAAGCTGGTGGAGGAAGCCATGGAGTATGGCATTGGTAAGGAAGAAATCATAGCGCAGATTCAAGGTATTGAATCGTAGGTGACAGAAAGTTTAATGGAGGAAAAGTATATGATTGAAATGTATAACGTAACCAAAACTTTTGATTCTATCAAAGCGGTAGATTCAGTCAGCGTTACGATTAAGGAAAATACAGTATTTGGCCTGATCGGGACCAACGGTGCCGGTAAGAGCACGGCTCTGCGTATGATTACCGGAGTTCTTAAACCGGATGAAGGAACCATAGCAGTAGACAATATGCCGGTTTTTGACAATGTGGAAGCCAAGAAGAAGATGTTTTTCATAGCAGATGAACCATACTTTTTTGCAGGCAGCACCGCTGAGACTATGGAGCAATATTACAGCAGCATATATGAGGACTTTGATAAAGATGAGTTCTATGACTATCTGGTAAGCTTTAATCTCGACAAACGCAGAAAAGTAAGCACTTTTTCCAAAGGTATGAAAAAACAGCTTGCACTTTTGCTTGGGATTTGCTCGCATACCAAATATCTCATATGTGATGAGACTTTCGACGGACTCGACCCGGTGATGCGTCAGGGCATAAAAAGTATTTTTGCCAAAGAGATGGAAGAGAACGGTCTGACACCGGTTATTGCATCCCACAATTTAAGGGAACTTGAAGACATCTGTGACCATGTGGGACTTTTGCATAAGGGCGGTGTACTTTTGTCAAAAGATTTGGAAGATATGAAGTGTAATATCCAGAAAGTACAGTGTGTATTTTCTTCCGAAGATGATGAAAAGAAAGTACTTGAAGGTCTTGAAGTTTTACAAAAAGAAAAGAGGGGTTCGCTTAGCACAATAACGGTGCGCAACACGAAAGAAGAAGTAATGGCGCATTTTGCATCAGTTAATACAGTGTTCTTTGAGATACTTCCTTTGTCATTGGAAGAGATATTTATCAGCGAAACGGAGGTAGTGGGTTATGACATCAAAAAGCTCATTCTTGGTTAGTTGCAGAGAAAACAGTAAAAGAAGACTAATAGTATGGATAGTCAGTATCTTATCACAAATCATAGTTTATCCGGGAGTTTTGATAATATATCTGAACCGGATTAAGCACTGGAATAAAGAAGGCTCATATGAAACCGTAGAGCTTTTTAGAAAGGCATTGTGTGATGCCGTTACGGACGCGCTTGGTTTTCAGGATGTCTCATCGGTCTTAATCGTATTCCTTGCGGTTTTCATCGGTATTCATGGCTTTTCTTATCTATATGACAGGAAAAAGATTGACACATATCATAGTGTGCCGGTTTCATTAAAAAGCAGATTTACAGTGGTTTACATAAATGGAATTCTGATTTATGTCATACCTTATGTTATAAGTATACTGCTGGAAATTCTGATTGCGGCAACTCAGGGAGCCTTATCTTCCAGGGCATTTGCGGAGTGCGCACTAGCCTTTCTTTTAAATATTATTTATTTTATGGTTGTTTATAATACGGCGCTTTTAGCGGTTATGCTCACCGGGCATATGTTTGTTACCGCACTGGCGGTAGGCGTATTACTATTTATAGGGTTAATATGGGTTGAGGTATATTCGGCTCTTAAGTTTATATTTTTAAAAACTGCCAATGACTTTTATGGAAGAAGTGTGGAAGCGTCATCGTTTTCGTTTGTTTACAGTCATTTACTTAATATGGGTGCGCTAAAAAGAATGGATGAACTTTCCGATATTACCAAAACGGTTATGAAGCTATGCGGAATATGGTTCATAGCTGCACTTATTATAGGAATCCTGGTTTATATCTGTTATCTCAAAAGACCTTCTGAGACAGCAGGAAAAGCGATTACATTTAATGTGACCAAACCTTTTTTGAAAATTGTGATTTCCGCGACGGTAGGACTTGTAATATGTTTGATTCTGGACGATGTTGCGTATTCAAATACCGTGATCTGCGTATTCAGTATGATAATCGGAACCTTACTTTGCGCGGCGGTTATGGAGGTTATATTTGAGTTTGATATACGCGCAGCCGTGAAGCGGCCGGTTACAAGCGGAGTCTCTGCTGTTATCGCCTTAGCGATATTTAGTATATTCTATTTCGATATATTTGGATATGATGCTTATATACCCGACGCAGATGATGTGGAAAGTATAGCGGTATGCCTAAATTTTGAAAACAACTATCTGGATGTTTCAAATGCTAATTTTACAAGAGTCATAGGTCCCGGAACATATCTTAAAGAAAATATGTTTTTGACCGATACAGAGCCTGTGCTGGAACTTGCGAAAAGAAGCCGTGATGCTGAATTTAAGAGTTTAGATGAGAGAGGCGTCTATGTTTTATACAGGCTTAAGTCCGGAAGAAACGTAAGCAGGCTCATGATAGTTGATTTTAATGACGAAGTAAGTGCAGGGCTTCTGGACAGGATAGTAGGAAGCAGTGAGTATAAGGAAGGAAGCTACCAGCTTATAAAAGATCCATCAATATTTAAGCGTGGTGATTTGTCTCTTACCTATAAAAACGGAGTTGTGGAAAGCAATATCCCGCCGCAGGATGCTGAAAAGGTAGGGAAAGCGTGGACAAAGGATATGGAAAACTTTGATTTTGACTTTGCAAGGAATAACCTGCCCTGCGGATATATTGAAATATTTATGGGAATAAGCTACATGCGATTCTATATGCCGGTATATGATAGCTTTGAAAATACGATTGCCTGCCTGAAAGAATGCGATGCATATTACCCGATGGATATAAATGCAGATGATGTTTTGAGTCTTTCTATAAGCCGTAATCACGATATTGATATTAATCCAATAGATCCAGAGATTATTCTTGGCATAGGAGCAGGTGAAAGAGCCGTCAGAGTCGAAACGGTGACTGAGGAGTTTGATGATACTAATGAGATTGCCGAGATTGTAAAATATATTTATTCGACAAATATAAATACTCCATGGTGCAAACCCGATATGCTGGATGGCCATTATAATATCTCGATTACATTTAAAAACAATAAGAATTATCCCTATGTCAAGGGATATGCAAATTATTATTTCATAGGCGGTCAGGTGCCGGAGTTTGTTGAGGAGAGGACACAGATTGAGACGGTAGAGTGAGATTATAAATAAATGAAAAGCAGAAAGGATGCACTTAAGATCCTTTCTGCTCTCAATTTGTTTCCATTAAAATATCTCCTTTGGTATGACATTGTATCAACGGAGAATCCCACCGTCACATACTGTAAACGATTGCCGAAGCATAATACAATATCACTGTGAAAATTATATCAATTTTCAATTATAGTGTCAACAGAAATGTTAAAAATATTCCTTATGTATCATACTTAATTAACTGATTTCTTGGTTGAAGAATTTTGTTGTTTAAGTTTTATTTTTAGGTCTTGATTCTGTTGTTCAAGTTCTGCGATTTTAATTTTTAATCGATTTCGTTCTTTTTTCAAATTTGAATAAGCATTATCTAATCGATTATTAGTAGCAGATAGTGTATTGATTTGAGGATATGACGGAATTACACGCATTCCCCAAAAACCTCGTTGGTCTTTTTCGGAAAGTTTATATCCTCCATTATATGAAAAACGATGCAACTGCTTCATAAAATCAGTAACTTGGCTGGGGTCTGTTATACTGTAAAATTTTAGTATATTATATGCAATAAAATCAGCAAGTTGCAGTCCTGCAATATTACTGTTTTTGTTTGAAGTGGTAAAAACACGATTACGTTCTTGAACAATTTTATTGCTTGTATATGTTATACCACGATTGTTTGCATGAATCTGATGAAAACTATTTATAAGCTTGATATCAGGTGAATTTATGGAATTTTCACCAGTAACATTACGTGATTCATATATAACATCGCCACAGCCATCCACTAAAGTTAAATAGTGGGTGTAACTCTCAATTATTTTTTGTAAAGCTATATTATATTTATCATCAATTAAATGTAAGCCATTATGAGAGTCATCTAAGCGAAATAATTCATTTAATTGTGAAATGTTAATGATACAGCTAAAAATAGTTATATGCTGTGTTCTTACTAACTGAGCTAATCGGTAATATATTTGATTGTATATTCTTTCAATTTCATCTTTTGTTTTCTGAGCAAGCAGATTATAGGATTCGTTAATTGAGGAAAGTTTACCTAGATTTTTTCTATTGACATATATGTTATTTAAATCTGTGCAGTGTAAGATAGGTGAATTGTTGCTTATATATGTATCAGTCCATATTAATTTTTTTATATTTGCCAACTCATTTTCTAAGTTATGTATATCAGATTTTTTTATTGCAAACCCGGCAATAGTAAAGTTTTTACTATTCCTATGTTCGCTTTCATCTAAATAAAGCAAGTATTCTTCTTTCATATAGTACCTCAGGTATATAGTAATTTCTTTGTGTATTAGTATAAATATAAACTTATTATTGTTATAATGCAAAATTAATAATCAAGAATCTATATTTTTGCGCAAATTTATTAGCGAAGAAAAGTAATTGGATAAGATTTCAAGTTCATTAGAATCCAGATTATTAGCATATTCGATAATAGCAGAAGATGAGATATTGTCAGTACTGGTTTTGCCACCAAAAAGAATATAATCAGCTGATATGGATAACTTGGAGCACAGTTTATAAATAGTATCCTGCGACATTCCTTTCTTACCATTTTCAATTTCAGAAAGAAAATTAACAGAGATATCAATCAACTCTGCAAATTGTGCCTGTGTCAATTTGTGTGTGATCCTAAGCTCACGTATTCTTTTGCCGATTATTACTTTTGAATCAGTCATTGGCAGCTCCTTTTTTATATATTTTAGAATAATTTTCATATTATATACACAATCAGTTATTGTATAAAGTTCGCTAATGGCGAATTTGGTATTGAAAATTGTAACAAAAGCGAATATAATAATTAATGAAATATTAAGAAATTAATTTGCCGAAAACAGTACCACTTTATACTAAAAAGGTTTATAATATCTATCGTATTAAAGCAATGGAAAATGTGGGATTTTTTCACATTAAGTTCCAAAATAACTTTAACTTGGAAAGAGTATTAACTATAACAAAAAGCAATAGTATAAATAATAAATATTAAACTATAATTCATCTATAACATTGATCGTTAGTAGGATTACGCAAATAATAACTTTTCTTTGCGTCTCTGGCTCCGACAATGAGCAAAGAAAAGTTATTATTTGTGCAATCCGGAAGGGTAAAGTATATGAATCAGACAGAACCCGTAATACGTGTAAAAGACTTATACAAAATATACCGTGTAGGCGAAACCAGAGTCAGAGCCCTTAACGGAGTTGATTTTACGATAGACAGGGGAAACTTTTGCTCAATCGTGGGAACCTCCGGTTCAGGTAAATCCACCCTGCTTAATATGATGGCAGGTTTGGAGAAACCGACCAAGGGCGAGATAATAATCGCCGGTGAACATATGGAGAAAAAGACTGAGAACCAGCTTGTGGCTTTCAGAAGGGAGCATATAGGGTTTATTTTTCAGTCTTTTAATTTGATGGGAACAATGAATGCAATAGAAAATGTGGCGCTGCCTCTGACATTTCAGGGTATTGATAAAAAGACCCGCAATAAGAAGGCGGAGGACATGCTGGACTTAGTTGGCTTAACAAAACATAAGAAGCATAGACCTAATCAGATGTCTGGTGGTCAGCAACAGAGAGTAGGCGTGGCAAGAGCCTTAGTTGTGGAACCTGAAATTATTTTTGCAGATGAACCAACCGGAAATCTGGATTCCAATACTTCGGTGGAGGTTATGAACTTGATGAAGAAGATTGTCAGGGAGAAGAATCAGACTCTTGTAATGGTAACGCATGATAATTATCTTGCAGGTTTCGCGGATGTGATCTTTCATATTCGTGATGGAAAAATTGTGCAGATTGAGGATAATAGAGGAAAAAATCAGGATGGGTAGCGAGACGCCCTGCCTGTGTATCGATATAATCAAGATTTGTGTTATGGAGGGGATTTGTTATGTACTTAACAAAATTATGGAAAAAAAGCTTATTGATGCTGGGGATTATAGGAACCTGTGTTCTCATATCACCGATGGTACGATATGTGGAGGCTTCGGAGGCTGGTACTGAAGAACCTAACAAGGGTGAAGAACCTAATAAGGGTGAAGAGCCTAACAAGGGTGGTAGCACAAATACTAATACAAATGTAAATACAAATACTAATCAGAATGCTACAGATGACAGTACCCGGATTATCAATGATAACGACAGATCGGAGGCCGATGAAGATTTATACTATTATATGCAGAGCCTGATAGTGCGGTATAATCCGGACAAGAAAGTTCTTGAAAAAATGCAGAAGGTGTTTGACAGTGCGGTTTACTATATTGCCTATACAGATATGACAGTGTCAGAGCTGCAGTCTTATGTGGCTTCGGCTAAAAGCAGTCTTGAGTCTGCCGCAGTATCGCAGGTCAGCGCTACAACAAGCGAATTTTTGCAGGTGGGCGATAACTGGTCTACACCTACCGTAAGTTATGGAAATACGGTTTCTATCGTGCTGCCGATAATTAATTTCGGTACCGAAGAGTTAAACGACCTCATTATTGCGCCTCAGACCTCTCCAATTGTGTCTGAGTGGCCTTTTGTTCCCGATAAGACAAGTTATCTGCAGACTGAGCCGTTTATTCCCGGTAATAAGACTTATGACAGTGCAATGGCAAATCGCAGGGAGTTTACCTTTATTTTTACCGCAAGGGAAGATGTAATGAGCGGTTATTATCCGCTGAAATTCAATGTGTGGTATACGAAAGCCGGAATCCGTGTCGAGGAACCGGAGGTGCTTACTGTTTATGTGCGTACCATAGGTAAACCGGGGAACGGTACTATAGGAGGTGGCGGAGAGGAGACAAGCAATTCCAAGCCAAGGATAGTAGTTACCGGTTTTGAAACCAATCCCGCGGAGGTTTTTGCCGGGGATACCTTTGTTCTTACTATTCATGTAAAAAATACATCCAAGGATGTACCGGTTACCAACCTTTTATTTGATATGCAGGCAGCAGTGGAAGGCGAGGATAAAACAAACACATACTCTGCATTCCTGCCGACATCGGGTGCAAGCTCGGTTTATATGGACAGTATTTCTCCAAATACCGATGCGGATATCGTTATAGAGATGACTGCAAAAGCTGACCTGGCTCAAAAGCCTTATGTGCTGGATGTAAATATGAAATATGATGCAGGCTCAATGTTTGATCTGACCGATACTGCGAGTGTGTCCATTCCTATTTCACAGGAGAGCCGCTTTGATATAAGCACACCCGAGGTTATTCCGGGAGATATCACGGTGGGTTCACAGTCAAATGTTATGTTCAGTATTTATAATACGGGAAAGACTACGCTCTATAATACGCAGGTCAAATTTGTTGCTGATTCCATTGATGAGGCAACCGCCTTTGTAGGAAATCTGACATCCGGAGGGACCGGAAACGTCGATGTTATGTTAACCGGTATAGCAGCCACAATGGATGACGGTACAATTAATGTGGAGATATCCTATGAAGATGATGCCGGAGAAGTTACAACGGAAACTAAAACGGTTACTTTATGGGTTTCGGAAGAGTTCTATGATGAATTTATGGGCGATGATATGATGTTTGACGGTATGGAAGAAGAGCAGCCCAAATCCAAAAAAGGTAAGATAATCGCCATTGTAGTTATATTGCTGCTTGCGGCAGTGGGTGCCGGAACGGTAGTATTTTTATACTTAAGGAAAAAGAAAAAGGCGGCTGCGTTGCTTGCGGATGATTTGCTGGCTATAGAGGAAGATATTAATTCAGATGATTCTAAGGATGATTAAATTTAAAATATGAGCTTTTAACAGTTAATCAATAACGAAATATGGAGATTATGTTGGTTAATGTGATAGAAAGGCAAGGTTAATATATATGAAGCTCCTTGATCTGCTGCGGATGAGCAGCAGCAATTTATGGAAGAGAAAAGTGCGGACTATTTTAACAGTCTTGGGTGTTGTAATAGGTGTTGCCTCGATTGTAGTGATGATTTCACTTGGACTTGGGCTTAGCCGCTCACTCCTTGAGCAATATGAGTCCTACGGAAGTCTGACACAGATTACAGTTTATTCGCCGAATTATTGGTATGGAGACAGCTCATCAGATGAAGAACTGAGACTGGATGACAATTTAATAGAGACAATTAGTAATATGGATCATGTTAAAGCCGTATATCCTATGATTCAGGTATCTGCAATGGCTAAATACGGTAACTATCAGTCATATCTTAATTTGCAGGGAATGTCGCTTGAAGCGATTGAGAATCTTGGAATAGAGGTAGGTGAAGGGGCACTGCCATCGGCGCAGGATAACGAATTACAGTTTTTTTACGGCTCACAGGTTTTACAGGATTTTTATAATGCAAAGACAGGTTCCAGTTATTGGGAGACGGGTGAACTTCCGGATATAGATCTTATGAATGATCCGATTTTCATTATTTTTGATACAGATGCTTACTGGCAGTCACAGTACAATGATGGTGAAAACATAGTACCGCCGCCCAAGAAGTATCTTATCAATACCTGCGGCGTTGAGAAGACTTCCGAGGAAGGATGGACCAGATACGGGTGGTATACGATATGTGATATTGATAAGCTGATTCCGGAACTTAAGAGGATTTTTAAGAATAAGGTCATTCCGGGGCAGCCTTCAACGAAAACAGGGAAGCCTTATAAGGAAATTTTTTATAACCAGCTTGTTGTTGATGTTGACAATATGGATTATGTCACAGGGGTACAAAATCAGATTACCGAAATGGGATATCAGGCAAACAGCAATGCCGAGTGGATAAAATCGGACCAGCAGACAATGGGTTATGTTCAGATGGTACTTGGAGGTATTGGTGCGGTTTCCCTGTTTGTAGCAGCAATCGGAATTACTAATACAATGATGATGTCCATCTATGAGCGTACCAAAGAGATTGGCGTTATGAAAGTGCTTGGCTGCGACTTACGCAATATAAGAGCATTATTTCTGTTGGAAGCGGGATTTATAGGTTTTATAGGAGGCATAATCGGTCTGATATTAAGCTATATATTATCAATGGTGATAAATAAAATTGCGGCAGGAGCCAGTGATTATATGAACGTTGCAAACATATCATATATTCCTTTCTGGCTGGCACTTATATCTCTGGTATTTGCGGTGCTGGTCGGAATGGTGGCAGGATTTTTCCCTGCGCTGCGTGCGATGAAACTAAGTCCGCTTGCGGCTATACGTAACGAATAAGCTGAAAAAGAACTTTAAATGTGCTGTGACGTACAGACTTTGGAGTTCTTTTTTTATTATCTATGGTAAGTTGTGTTAAATCAAATCTTCTTGGGCATACTAGAAATAATTATATTATCAAAAAATATCAGTTGACGAAAAACAGTATGTTATTTTTGAAGGCACGTTTAGCAAGGAGGTTTATTATGACACAGATATTACGTATATCAGAAGTACATGCCAGGGAGATACTGGACTCTCGCGGAAATCCTACGGTAGAAGCTGAAGTTACGGTGGATATTGAGCCGGAAGGAAGAAGAGTAATGGGAAGGGCAGCGGTACCAAGCGGTGCAAGCACCGGTAGATTTGAAGCAGTAGAACTTCGTGACGGTGAAACCAGATATTTCGGTCTTGGAGTGACCAAGGCAGTCAATAATGTGAATACAAAAATAAGGGAGAACCTGCTGGGATTAAACGCTCTTGACCAGGGATTAATAGACCGCATGCTGATAGAACAGGATGGTACTGATAACAAGGGAAATCTTGGTGCAAATGCAACTCTGGGGGTATCCATGGCCTGTGCAAAGGCCTGTGCCAATGCGCTTGGAATGCCGCTATATCGGTATCTTGGCGGCGCTCATACAAGACTTTTGCCGGTTCCGATGATGAATATTCTAAACGGCGGAAAACATGCGGATAATACCGTGGATTTTCAAGAGTTTATGATAATGCCGGTGCAGGCGGAAAGTTTTGCGGACGGCCTTAGGATCTGCGCCGAAATTTATCATAATCTTAAACAAATCTGTAACCAGAGAGGGCTTTCTACAGGTGTTGGAGATGAGGGAGGTTTTGCTCCGTCACTATCCGATGCGGCGGAAGTTTTAGGGCTTATTGTAGAGTCCATTGAGGCAGCCGGATATACACCGGGGCAGGACATTAAGATTGCTATGGATGCGGCGGCCAGCGAACTATATGATGAGAAATCCGGAACCTATTATTTTCCGGGGGAATCCAGAATGACCGGTCAGGAAGTCAGAAGAAGCGCAGCTGAGATGGTTTCCTATTATGAAAATCTTGTAGAGCGTTTTCCTATTATTTCTATTGAGGATGGTCTGTTTGAGGATGACTGGGACGGCTGGCAGCTGCTTACCAAGACTCTGGGAGAAAAAATTCAGCTTGTGGGTGATGATCTTTTTGTTACCAATACAAAGAGGCTGGATGCAGGAATTAAATTGAATGTTGCCAATGCAATCCTGGTAAAGGTAAATCAGATCGGAACGGTTTCCGAAGCAATGGAAGCAATCGAAATGGCGCATAAGAACGGATATAAGACCGTTATTTCACACCGTTCGGGTGAGACCGAGGATACCTTTATATCCGACCTTGCTGTTGCGGTAAATGCAGGGCAGATCAAGACCGGAGCACCGTGCAGGACCGACAGGGTGGCTAAGTATAATCAGCTGCTGCGGATAGAGGAAGAGTTGGGTAGCGTGGCTTGTTATAAGGAGCCGTTTAATAAAATTTAAAAATATATTTAGCCGGATATGCCATTGACAATCAACTAATGTTTGGCCATAATAAAATGGCAATTTAGTTTGGACGGAAATTTTGCTGAGATTGCTTATAATGTAACAGAAGGAATAGATTGTCATGGCATAGATCCGGCATTATTTTTACATAGATAAATGCAAAACTCTAAAAGTTGAGATAGGAACCGGAAGTCAGGGAGATATTTTATATAAATGATGATAGTTAAATCCAACAAACCGCAATTTGAATATGACATACATTCTCTAATTAAAGCTTTTTATCCGGAGCAGGAAGTTAAACTGATTACACCGGAATCCGTGGTTAAAAATATGACACTACTGTCAGAAAAACCCGCAATGACACTTGATTTCGGGGAGGAGCAGGTTGTTTTTAGCATAAATACTCCAAATAGTTCCGATATGGAATCCATACCGGATGAACATACCTACATATGGAAGGCTTCATCGAACGTGCAAAGCGATTATAAGAATGCGTTTAAACTTTTTTTATATAAATCCTTAAGTGAGGAAACCGGCATCGAACTGCCTTGGGGTAATCTTACGGGTATACGCCCTACCAAGATAGCAATGTCGATGCTGGAACAAGGGAAAAGTGATGAAGAAATTACTGCCTTTTTAAATAAAGAGCATTTGGTAAGCGCAGAAAAAACAAAACTCAGTATAGAAATTGCAAAGCGGGAGAGAAGAATCTTAGATACACTTCATTATAAGAATGGTTACAGCCTATACATAGGAATTCCGTTTTGCCCGACAACCTGTCTGTACTGCTCGTTTACATCATATCCGATAAGTGTATGGAAGAAACAGGTTTCCGATTATTTAAGTGCATTAGAAAAAGAAATTGACTATGTGGCTAAAGCTTATCGGGATAAAGTACTTGATACAATATATATAGGAGGTGGTACGCCTACCTCGCTATCGGTCGAAGAACTGGAGAGACTTCTTGGAAAAATAAAATCATCCTTTGAGTTATCTACATTGCAGGAGTTTACCGTGGAAGCCGGACGGGCTGACAGCATAACCGAAGATAAATTGACGGTACTAAAACGGTATGGTGTTACAAGAATTTCAGTCAATCCGCAGACTATGAAAAAGGAAACCTTGCAGCTTATAGGACGGCAACACACGGTTGAACAGGTAATTGAGGCTTTTCATATGGCAAGAAGAGTTGGGTTTGACAATATAAATATGGATATTATTCTGGGACTTCCCGGAGAGAAGGAAGAGGATGTAAAGAATACCATTAACGAAATAGAGGCACTTGCCCCGGACAGTCTGACGATTCATTCGCTGGCAATTAAACGTGCGGCGGCAATGCAGAGTTGGATATCGGAACACGGCATATCTGGTTTACATAACACGGAAGAGATGATGCGTATAGCTACTGACGGTGCACATCGTATGTCAATGGTTCCGTATTATTTATATAGGCAAAAGAATATGGCCGGTAATTATGAAAACGTGGGTTATGCCAGAGATGGGAAATATGGGATATATAATATTTTGATTATGGAGGAGAAACAGACCATCGTGGCGCTGGGGGCTGGAACCATTACTAAAAGAGTCTTTCCAGATGGTAGGATTGAGCGGTGCGATAATGTGAAAGATGTTGCTCTATACATAGAAAAGATTGACGAAATGATTGAGCGGAAACGGAAACTTATAGAAACAGAATAAGAGTTTTCTGTTTCCTGAAAAATATATAAAAATGTACTTACTACATCAAAGGTACATCAAATTTTTGCTTGATAATACCGAATAATACATAAATAATGCGGTGTATGAACCTAGAACCGTGCCTAAAGGACAATCTCATATCATTGAATCTAAGTAGAATGATTTGCCATTTACAAAGAGGCAGAACAGGATGATAAGAAGGGAATTTATATCGAGACTATATGAAATAAAAATGTGAAGAAATATTCAAGGACTTGCATTTTTAAGTATCATACTTATAGGGGGTGTGATATAATCATGTACAACAGGGTTATATAACCTTACGGATACTTGCACTGGAGAAAAAAACATTGGTAAGTAAGAAAGTACAGAACATAATTAACCAAACAATAAAAGAAATATGGCTGAAAAACATTCCAAAAGATTTTAATGATGGCTATATAGTCAATGAAGACTGTTTGAAAATGTCTTTATGCTATCATCTGCGTAGAAAGCTGGCTACGATTCTCAAAGAGAATAATTTGAGGATATACACAGAGAAATATTTTCCCAATATAAAAAAGAAGCCAGATATTATCATAGCAGAAATGCGTGAGGCGTATACAGAAAACAGTTTGTATGAATCCATTCGTGAGGAGGATGTAGTTGCGCTTTTTGAATTAAAATTTAAGAGTGATTCTTCACAGAGTACAGCAGATTGGATGAAGAATGATTTGAGAAAAATGAAAGTGTATGTTCAGAACAGTAAACTGCAATGTCCTTTGTATTTTGCGGTTATTTACGAGGTTGAATGTGTATGGTTGCATTGGATGGATGGCAGAAGCACAAAGAACTGGGCTGCTGACCGGATAACAGAGCTGGATGCCGGACGGATAGATGGGCGCATGAAATATGAGGTTCATTCGTATTAAAAAATAGATTACCAATTTTGCATAAGTATATTTTTTTGTAAAATATAGTCTACATAATATTATTAATGTTTTACAATATGAGGGAGTATGAAAGTTTGTAA
Source organism: Lachnospiraceae bacterium (assembly GCA_022510525.1). Lineage (GTDB taxonomy): Bacteria > Bacillota > Clostridia > Lachnospirales > Lachnospiraceae > UBA3282. The sequence goes on from JAFLTH010000090.1 coordinate 14,146, forward strand.
ACAGGTTCTTTTCTTCATAGACCTTAATTTACACTCACGTAATTTCTAACATCTTATGCCCTTAAATCAGCAAAAAGATCCGCCGTACTGGTATATCTTTTTCATGTTCCGTTTGCGAACATGTCATCACCCTCTTGAAAAGCCAAAATTGTTTCACTGTTTGGGATTTCTGCCAAATACGTTAAGTTCTCTAAAATATTGAGAACATAAACCATTTTTTCATCATCAATCAC
>JAFLTH010000091.1 GCA_022510525.1 Lachnospiraceae bacterium
TTACTACGCTGTTTGTTCCGGGCAACCATGAGAACTATGCAAGACTTATGAGTGACGAGTTTCCGCTAAAAGAATGGAACGGCGGGATGGTCAAAGCAATTCGCCCATCGATTTATATGCTGATGCGAGGGGAAATGTATGAAATCGACGGGGCAAAATTCTTCGCTTTTGGAGGAGCAAGCTCTCATGATATTTCGGATGGAATTTTGGACGGAGCCGACCCTGACTGGCAGACAAAGGCAAAGCAACTGAACCGACAAGGGAAGTATATGTACCGGATTAAAGGGATTTCGTGGTGGGAGGAAGAGCTTCCGACAGAAGAGGAAATGCGGCACGGATTGGATGTATTGAATCAGAACGACTGGAAGACGGATTTCGTGATAACACACTGTGCGCCATCCTCTACACAGGCACTTCTGGGATTTCATGACAACAATGTGCTGACAAAGTATCTGGAAGAAATACGACAGAAGCTGACTTACAAGCGTTGGTTCTTCGGACATTATCATGATAACAGACAAGTGAATGCGCAGGATATTCTGCTTTATGAGCAGTTGGTGAGGGTGTGGTAGGGTACATATTAAAAGAATTAGAAGCTGGATGCAATGCAAAAAGATGTGTTGCATCTTTTTTTGTGTCCTATAAAAAGGACATGTCAGGAGTTAGTATATGATTATTCCTATGTAAATCAGGAATGTTCTTGGATACGAAGGAAAAGAAAAAGGAGGCAGTTGCTATGAAAGAAATGTATATCACGATTACAGGATTTAAGCACTATTATGGGGTAACACCTTTTAAAATCGGAAAGAAGATTAAATGTGTGAAAGAGCCGGATAATCCGTATGATTCGGAAGCAATCAAGGCTGTGATGAAACACATCGGTACAGTCGGTTATGTTGCCAACGCTCCCTATACAGCGGCTACAGGAACCATGTCGGCAGGGCGTATTTGGGAGAAGGTCGGTAAGAAGTTCTATGCAAGGGTAATGTTTATTACCTCTTCAAAGGTTATTTGCAGGGTTGTTGAGGGAGAAGAGGGGAAGAAGGTTACAGAAGATAAAGATGGGGAGGAGTAATTGCCTATGATGAATCAAAAGACTGTCTTACATCAAGATACAACTGAAATAAAGAACTATGAGAAATACAAAAAGTTGTTTGCCAGATATAATGTACCGACAGAACTTCTACATGAATTGTTTGTTGAATATGATGCGAAAGCAACAGATATAGGTAATTGTATCGAAGTCAGTTGCAATGAAGATACATGGAGAATATATCCTAAGCCGGACGGAAGAGAAGTGGAGTTAAAGCATAATAATTATGTCAGCAATTTTTTCGGGGAAAGGTACTTCAGGAAAGGATATCACAAGCAAACAATTCATGATAAATCACTTGCAGGTGCATTGGCATACATAATGAAATACGATTATAAGAAACTGCATCATCCGGAAAAAACATTTGCAGCTAATATAACGAAGATTTTTACAGAGCAGTTTGAAAAAGAATTGGAAGGCTGAGCGTGTGGTTTGGACATATATATTACTAAGATGTTTTTTCATAGTATTCCAGTGTTTAGTAGTTGACTACTAAAAATCAGTAGCCACAAATCGTGCGGGTAGGAAGTTGAGGAAATTGAGAAAATATGGTAATATTACAAATATAGTTATTGCTCAATAAATTGTGGCTTTAATGATAATGTGAATTGTGCTCTTCCATAAAGTGTCTAATTGAAGAGGTGTTTCAGTATGCAGCTACCATATTCGGAAGAACTGGAAATACAATATTTATCCCGCTTGTTTGACAACACTAGCGAATGCTATAAATTCTTTTGGTTTCAGGCGATAGTCACTAAGATTTTGGAAGGCAAGACAGAAATCGCTTACGGTGAATTGCTGAATGAGATGATTGCCGATGCTTGGTATATGGTTACGGAGTATCATCTGAATCTGGGACCCAAGGACAATCTGGAAGCGCTGGTTAATTATATAAGACAGATTTCCGGAATGAAACCATCGGAGAAGAAAAGTGTTATATTGGATTATTTGAACGGGTGCAAAGATAGGGAAGTCATGCACTTGAAAAGAGTTTTGATAAGACAGGTTCCTTATCGTCTGCAGGCTCCTTTTATACAATCCATGAAAGGGCGAGAGTGGAATGTGCCCGATATCAAAAAGATTGAAAAAATTAATCAAGAGAAGCATCTTCTCTACTACTTTGCCGCTTATGACGGATTGCAGACAGCCATCATCATACAGCCGGAGTGGCAGCAGTACATATTAAAGAACCAAGAAATTATTAAAGGGTGGCTGCAATACAATATAATTCTTTATTTGCAGAAACGTAATCCGAGCGTTCCGGGTATTGCGGACAAACTATGTCCTCCGTATGAGCGCAAATTGGACAAAGTGAAAAAGTATTGGAAATTGATTCTCACACTTCACCCCGTACATGAAATTTATAACGATATAGAACTGGACGGCAAAGATTTGTCCATAGACCATTTTGTACCGTGGTCATATGTAGCGCATGATGAATTCTGGAATCTACATCCTACCACAAGGAGAATCAATAGCAGAAAAAGTAACAATCTTCCGGATTGGAATACATACTTTCCCCGATTCTGTAAGCAGGAATTTTTCTCTTATGAAATGATGTGGCAATATGACTCTGTTTATGCTGAATTTGAAAAATGCGCCAAGGAGCATTTGAATAATGAAGATGTAAGAAGGCGCGTATACAGAAAAGGATTGACGTTTCAGGAGTTCTCCTCATCATTGGAAGAAGTGATACAGCCCATTTATCAGTCAGCGAAGAATTGTGGGTTTAAAAACTGGATATATAGGGAGGACGCAGGTGAATCAGACAATATCCTATTATGATAAAAATGCTGAAGAGTTCTGCAAGAATACAATCGATGCGGATATGTCATACTGTCGAAGCAAATTCTTGAATTATTTGAGCGAGGGTGCATCTATTCTAGATGCGGGCTGCGGGAGCGGCAGAGACAGTGTTGCTTTCAAACAGCTTGGATATCACGTAACCGCTATGGATGCGTCCCCGGAGATATGCAAAGAAGCAGAAAAAGTGTTAGGACAAAAGGTCCTTTGTAAGATATTTGAAGAGTTGGATGATGAGAATGTTTACGACGGCATATGGGCATGTGCGTCACTTCTTCATGTACCCAAAGAGAGTATGGGAGAAGTGTTATATCGGTTGAAACTTGCGTTGAAAGACGGTGGTATTTTATATGCAAGTTTTAAGTATGGGGATGGGGAGAAGATTGTGAATGAGAGGCTGTTTAATTATTTTAATGAACAGTCTTTAAGAATGCTTATGAGGGAGAATGGGTTTGAGGTTTTAGAATTGTTCGTGACGCAGGATGTGCGAGAAGGTAGAAGTGAGGAAAAGTGGTTGAATGTGGTTGGGGGGGATGAAGGAACATAAGATAATAAAAAACAACCAGGAAAGCTAAAAAGGAGAAGATGCAATGCAGGAGAGTGTTGCTTCTTTATTCATGTTAGGAGAATAAAAGTAAAGATACTAACAAATTGTATATGTAGTATGATATAATAAAACATATTATATTGTGGATGAAGTCATGTTTTACAGTTAATATATTTAGGTCTGGTTCTGGGTAAAAAACCAGTGAAAATAAACTATCATAATTGATGAGGTACAAAAGAAAAAGATGCGTTTTAAACCATATGACATTGATATAAAATATGAACAAAGGACATATAAATATGTCGGTAAAGATTATGGAAGCTCAAGAAATGCGTATTTAGGATTAATAAATCAAGTTATGAGATTTTATAGGAAAATGCGAAACCGAAAGCAAAATAAATATGCTATTTGTCATACCTATACTGAATGGGAAAATCATGTAAAAATGGTTGTAAAGAAAGATATTATTAATGGTAAGGATTTGATACATTGGTTATATAGAAAAAGAAATGTAGAAAAACAAATATTAGAAGCGGTAAAAATGATAGTTATTCCGTTATATCTAGCCGTGCTTACAACATCACATTTCTATAATATAGAGTCAAGACCCATTGATATTTCTAGTAGTGTAGGTGGTCTATTTATTGTTATTGTAATGGTTTTTGGAATCTGTTTTGATTTTTTGCATGATGCCTGTGAAAAAGTAAATTTTTATAATGATTTTATAAGAATAGCGGAAGCAGAATTAATGGACGGGCGTGTGAAGGAAAATGACGAATGCAACGCATGATAACGAGTAGAGGTTATGTCATATACATAGGGGAAAAGTATAGATAGACAGAAATAAATAATAGAAGGACGAAAGAATGGGCAGTTTTATTGTTGGTCAAATTATAAGCGTAATTGAAAATTTTATATATGATGCTACTATGGATGCATATAAATGGTTTTGGCAAAGGAGAAAACGTAAAAATTTTCTTAAGGAAATAAAACAAGATATAACGAATTTTTGCAAGGAAAACGAGACAACATATATTGGTAGTAGTGCCTTTGAAAATTTTTTATCGTACAATAAACCATTGGATAGAATTATGCAGAATGCAATTGCAGGGGAGAATTCTCAGTCGATTGAAATACTTACAGAGAAATTAATAGACGAAGCACAAGTTAGTGCAGAAAAAGGGGATAGAAGGTTATCAATTGATGACAGAAGAGTAGTGAAAGAACTATGCAGTTTAGTCGATCAAAGAATAAATCATTTCTATTATAATATACTAACACCGGAACAACGGTATATTGTTTCAACAAATTCAAAGAATACAGCTAAATTGCAAGAAAGTATTGAAAAAGCCAGCAAAGGAAATCATGACGATTTAGAAAAGCTAAAACTTGAAATTTTAGCATCAAACCGTTTAAGTGATTATAGAGCGGAACCCATTGCAGAATTGATATGTAAAAAAATGTGGTTGGGATCATTCAAAGAAATTGAAGACTTATTGCCTTTGGTAATGACCAAATCCAATGATATTGATATTACTGTTGAATTGATGCAAGGTGAGATGTTTCATGCAAATACAACAATGATAAGAAGAAACCAACTATTCTCCAGTGTTAATAATCCGAATATTAGGAGTATTATAATTCGTAATATAATACCTTTGTTATATTTTCGAAATGAAAAAATTGACAATCTAACTGAATTCGTGTCTTCTGAAACGCTGAAAAATATCATAACATCCTTAGAAGACAAAGAATATTCTGTTATTTTTACTGAAGATATCAGTAATATAGATGGAATTAAAGCACATGTATTTACAATAAATAAACAGTATGAGGCTGAAGAGGAGTGGCTTGTTAAACATATATTAGCAGTTTATTTATATAAAATGAAGTTTCCTAACTCTGCCAAAATAATTGAAACAATAGTTAATCCAGATATTTCTTGGTTTGCTTCATTAATCCTGTTTGATAAAAAAGTAGATTTGCTTCAATACGAAGGCTTTAATGGGGAAAACAAGAGTAGAATAGCAGATATACAGTCTGATTTAAGAAGTAAAAAAGCTATTTATGATTTATTAGCGGATGATTATAGAGCAATATATTATTCTCTGTTACTTAAAGCAACACTTTGCTTGCAGAATGAAGATATTCATCAAACAATAGATATAATTCCAAGGGAATTATATGACAATAAACCAATCAAAGACTTTCTATATATGGCACAGATTTCAGATGGAACAGCAAGCTTTGACGAAATAAATGAATATTGTCGTGCCAATGGAGAGTATTGGCTAATGATCAATTATTTAACACAACTTGGCAGTAGAAAAGATGTGGTTGAAGTTTTGTTAAGTCATCAAGAACTGCTTAAGTCAGCATCGGCTATCTTCTTTATTTTTATTGAAGATTTAGTAAACTTACATAGAGAGGAAGAAGCTATTACCTACCTGATAAATTACAAAGAATATTATAAAGATTTTTTTGATTATTGGAATTTATATTTAAGCGTTGATTCGTCAAAGAAAGTTCATGAGGAATTTTTGATTTGTTGTAAAGATAATGATTTTAAATTTTTCGGTAAGAAGTCAGAACATATTATAGTTGAACGACTGTTATCCATGAATGAATTCGATCTGGCTGAAAAATATATAAAGCGGTTGGAAATGCAACAAGGTGAACTGCCAATAGTGAAGAAATATAAAGCATTTGTTTTTTATGGTAATAACAAAAAAATAGAGGCCCTAGAGTTATTTAAAAGTATTTTTGATGATTATGCCAATGATTCAAAAGTTATAAATGCAATCATATCAATATCATTGTCCATGAAGAGAAAAATTGAGGACAAATACGTTAATGCTGCCAATAGTATTAAAACACCAAGAATGTATCTTTTGGCTGCTGCAGCTTATGCCTCAAATGGTAATTTTATAGATGCTCGTAGAAGTAATTTAAAGGCAATTCTTGCATCAGATAATGCTAATAATCCTGCTTTTATGCAATATCTTAACCTTGATTTTAACTATGGAGAAAATAATGAGAGAAGAATTACATGTGTTGAAAAAGATACAAGTGTAACTTTGAAAGAAATAAACAGTAAAGAAAAACAGATTTATTGTATCTATAATGATAAAATTTTGATGGAAAGCCCATATATTTGGCATGGGGATAAGCATATTTATGTAGAGGATGCAGCCGAACTTGGAATCTATAGGAAGACTGTTGGAGATATGGTCGAAATCGTAGGTATAAATTATCTAGTCGACAAAATTGTGCCACTTGATTTTTATTTTTCAAGGATTACCTTTGAGAGTATTGTTAAGAATGGTTCGGCTAAAGCTGTTCATGTGCCTTCCATTGATGGAGAGCTGGATGTAGAAGCTTTTGTTGAACAGATAAAAGAATTTACACCAGATCAAAAGGACCAGATTGATTGGTTAGAGCAGTATAATAATTTTGAAGATGCTCCGTTGCCGTTGTTCATGTATAAAAGATTTTACAATGTAACTTATACACAATTTATAGAAACTGTTTTGGAAGAAAAAAAGTCGTGCATTAGAGAGATAGTTATAAGAGAGTCGGTCCAACCTAACAGATATATATTGTCGTTTGTATCATTGATTATTCTAAAAAAAATTGGTATTCCAAGCAACTTGATAAAAGAAACCAATACTTTCATTGCGGAATCCACACAGTTACAAATTCATGAAGATGTTTCGGAGATAATCAGTGGATATGCAAAGAATACTGTATCATCAATGGGAATATATGATGGAAAGCCATATTTATTTGAAGCTGACTCAGAATTAAAAAATAAGTGGATTAAAGAGGCTGGTGAAATAAAGAAGTATGTCGATAATATTCCAACGGTTCTAAATACTCATGATTTAGGAGGCAAATTTTTTGACCAACTTGAAGCGGTTGAACTGTTTGGGATACCAGATTATGACACTATTTCTATTTCCTTAAACGAAGATTATACAGTAGTTACAACGGAAGCAATGATGTCATCATTAAAAGAAAATCAAGATGTTAATATGAGTGCGATAAGGCTAACACAATGGCTCATAAATGCAAATATTAATTGTGTTGATTTAGTGAAGTATGTACATGAGATGATTAAACTTGGCTGTGTTCAAGCTATTACTGACGATTTGGTATTATATCTTATTAGAAAAATGATAGAGATTGAGGAAGAAAATATTATACAACTTTATGAAGCATGGGATGCATTATTAGCAGAATATGATGAAATGAGTGAAACATATAAGTTTTATGCAGTTCAATTACTTACTGAGTTATACGCGAGAATACATGGTAAAGTCGATGAACCGGCATCTTGTCCTATTATACGGATTCTGGTTCGTCATTTATTATCACTTCATAATATTAGATTTAGAGCTGAAAGCAATAGTGATGGAGAAGTAGAAATCGTAAGATATCAAGTTTTACCTGATGAGGAAATTGATTAATCAATAAAATGACTTAAGTAAAGTGATTAGTAGTATAAATGTGAACTGTAATTTTGACAGAATATGTGATATACATTATAAGTCTATATCACATATTCTTCATGAAAGTATAAATAAAGAAAGTGATTACCAAATGAACCCAAGAGAATATATGATTATTATAAAGGGCAAAATCAAAACGTCCGAAGTTCAAGATTGCCGGAATAATTCAGTTTCACCAATGGTAGATGTTAAATTTAACAACGGCAAAACCTATTCCTATAACGATTCTAACGTGGAATGGTTAAAGGTTTCGCAGACTGTTGACCCGAATATTTATCAGATCAGCAAAGATGGGCAAGAGTTTTATGACATAGAATCTATTTATGAATTCCATGGAAGGAACGATGTATATTGGCACATATGTCGTAAGAATGGTCGTGAAGTGAGCTGCAAGCGTAGTGAACTGCAAATCATCGAGTCATGCCTGAATCAGGAGCAATCAGCGAACGTATTTGATTATATTAAGCAAATCGCGTACCTAAGCGACCTCAAGAATGAAACAGGCGAGAAAATATTAGCCAAAAGATTTGACAAGATATCTTTTGTAGGCAATGATGTAGCGCTGGCAAAATATTTGGACCCTTCATCGTTGCGACATAACCCTTTTGGACATAGGTACATACCGATATTTCCTTTTGGATGTAATAACAGCCAATATAAAGCTGTGAAAAATGCTATGGAAAACCAAATCAGCGTCATCCAAGGGCCGCCCGGAACAGGTAAGACACAGACCATATTGAATATTATTGCCAATATATTAATGCAGGGCAAGACGGTACAGATTGTATCAAACAATAATTCCGCCACGGAAAATGTATATGAGAAATTGTCGTCTCCGAAATATAATTTAGGTTTTATAGCAGCTACGCTCGGTAATTCCGAGAATAAAAAGGCATTTATTGAGGGTCAGGATGCAATCTATCCTGATTTTTCTGCGTGGAAACTAAATGAAGAGCAGAGCGACCTGAAGGAGAAAATCAAAGAAAAATCGGTAAAGCTCAAAGAACTTTTCGATAAGCAGGAAGAGTTAGCAAACTTGAAGCAGGAGCAATCCCAACTTACAACAGAAATTACTTATTTTAACCAATATGTCGGGGAAACGGATGTAGTTACAGACGGCATAAAGACCAAGAAAAAGCTTTCGGCTAAGCAATGGATGACATTATGGCAGGAATGCCGAAGGGTTGTTGAACAGAAGCAAAAAATTGGGCTGCTGTTTAGAATTAGGGGATTATTCCGCTATGGTATTTTAAATCAGAGTTTTTATAAGCAGGATATTGCTAAAGTAATTACAACATTCCAGTCTATGTATTATCGTGCCAAAGAAGCTGAGTTGGCACAAAGAATATCAGAAATCGAATCTTATTTACAAAGTGTTGATAGTAATTTGTTAGACGATTTGTGCACTCAGTCTATGGCTCTTTTAAAAGATAAATTGGCAAGAAAATATGAAGGTAATACAGAACGAGTAGTATTTGTCGAAGAGGATTTATGGAAAAACTCATATGATGTTCTGGCAGAATATCCGGTTATTCTGAGTACAACCTTTTCATCGAGAAACAGCTTGAAGGAAGATGTAATATACGATTATCTTATTATGGATGAAGCGTCGCAAGTGGATATTGCAACGGGCGCATTGGCTTTGTCCTGCGCAAGAAACGTTGTCATTGTTGGAGATACCAAACAGCTTCCCAACGTTGTCACAGAAGATGTTAGAGTAAAGGCACAAACAATATTTGATAGGTTTGGCCTGAACGAAGGATATCAGTTTACAAAGAGCTTTTTACAGTCGGTATTAGATGTTATGCCTAATGTAACGCAGACTTTGTTACGAGAACATTATAGATGTCACCCTAAAATCATAAACTTCTGTAATCAGAAATTTTACAGAGGTGAGCTTATTATAATGACTGAGGATAAAGGCGAAGAAGATGTGCTTGCCGTGGTGAAAACCGTACCGGGGAATCATGCGCGCGACCATTACAGCCAGAGGCAGATAGATGTTATTAAGCACGAGATAATACCCAAGTATGTTGCGAATGCGGAAGAAACGGGAATTATAGCACCCTATAAGAATCAGGTACAGGCTCTGGCAAAAGAATTCACTGATATAGATGCAGCGACAGTACATAAGTTTCAAGGTAAGGAAAAAGATACAATTATCATTTCAACTGTGGACGACGAGATAACGGATTTTGCTGATGACCCTTATCTGATTAATGTGGCGGTTTCAAGAGCGAAAAAGAAACTGATGCTGGTTGTCACAGGAAATGAACAGACCAAAGAGCGCAACATCACCGATTTGATTGCATATATTCAGTACAATAATTTTGAAGTTACTGACAGCAAAATATATTCTGTATTTGATTATTTGTACAAGCAATATACAGAAGAAAGAATAGCCTTTTTACAGAGTCGCAAGAAAATCTCGAAATATGACTCAGAGAACTTAATGTACTATTTATTGATTGAGGATATACTCTCGGAAGACAAATATGCCTGCTTCGATGTTGTATGCCATTTCCCAATGAATATGCTTATCAAAAACCCTGAGTTATTAAATGAGCGGGAGTGCCAATATGCTATGCATCCGGCTACGCATATCGATTTCCTGGTATACAATAGAATTAGCAAGAAACCGGCATTGGCGATTGAGGTTGATGGATACAAAAATCACGAGCCGGGTACAGAGCAGGCAGAGCGGGATTCACTGAAAAATCATATAATGGAATTGTATAAAATTCCATTACTGCGGTTTAAGACCAACGGCAGCAGGGAGAAGGAGCAGATTGTGGAGAAGTTGGATGAGCTGGTTGGATAGTTGGTTTGTGCATAGGAGGACTGACAAGAACAAATTAATTATACATCTGAACCACGCCTTTTTTACAAAACCCCCTTGATAATTATCCTGCAAGCGTTATAATGCAACGATTTGACAATGTAATGTCAAATGGGAGGCTTGGGAATAAATGAAAAGGAGGATAAAGCTATGCAGCATGATTTTCATTACATTCCCAAGAAAGACCCAAAAGTAAAAAAAGCCTATGAAGACATCCAGAGTATTCTTAAAGGGGCTCAGGATTTGGTAAGAGAAGAATTTACCTTTAGGTTTGATGTGGTGGGCAGTTATAAGAGGAATATGATTACCTATGATGCCAAGTCAAACGTAGGATATGATTTTGACATTGACATTGAGGTTAATGACAGCAGTATATACCCACCGAAAAAGTTGAAAACCATACTTCGAAATACAATAGGTGATGTTTGCACCACGGATGAGTACTATATGCTGCCTGAGCAAGTTGATTGGATTAAAGAGAATGGTTTATGGAATGCCATGCGGGATTTACAAGAATAATCTTTTGGGCTAAATAAATTACAGAAAGTATTGTCAAGATACTATAGAGTGTACTATAATTGTAGTGTATAAAGCTTGAAAGGTTTGCATATAATAGTGAGGGAAACATTGGTACGCCCACTATTGACATATCTGGTCATGGTGGTATAATAAAAAATTCACAAAGATTGCCAGTTTGTCCTCCGGTGTCCTTCGGGCCCGGGGCTTATTTATTTTACAGAGGAGTAAATGGAACATAAAACATACAAAACATATCGACAACAACTATCTATATTACGTTCGAGAGGAATGATTATTAGAAAGGGAGCCCAAGGTTCAAGAGTAATGAGAATTATTGAGCGTGAAATTAGATAATTTTCAATCTACGGCATCTACGGATCAGGGAGATTTGAATTATATATCTAAACGAAATAGATTAAGTTTACCTGCTGATATTCGAAAAGTGTAACAGATAAGCGCAGAAGAAAATGCGGAATCTGTTATAAAACTAATTGCTGAGTTGTATGGATTTCCTATCGGATGTAATCAAATTTATTGTACCCACGATTATTACGGGAATAATAACTTTTTTGGTTACAAGATATAGTTATAATAGAAATATTCCAACGGATAAGCTGTCGATAGCTTATAATAAAGTTTACAGTATGCTATTTATCTATTGCTATTGCATCATTTTTGCCGAGAGTAATTTAAAAAAGTGCTAATACTTTTATATCTGATCCTCAAATTGGACAGATATGGAAAACTGAAAATGCAAATATCTGCTTAATCGGCAGACACTACTTTCATAAATCGGAAGGAGAAATCTTAAATGTATGAGTTTGCAGAAAAAGGTAAAGAGAAGAACGCTGATTTCGGTGTGCTGGGTGCAAACAGCTCCACCGGAAGGAAAAACCGGACGGGAATCCCGACACGACTAAAAGAGCGGATTGAGAGTAATACGGGGGTGTCCCTCGACGATGTGCAGGTACATTACAACTCGGACCGTCCGGCGCGGTTGGATGCACTCGCCTACACGAAAGGTAATCAGGTTGAAGTTGGTCCTGGGCAGGAACATCATCTGCCCCATGAGCTCGGGCATGTGGTACAGCAGAAGCTGGGAATTGTGCGCTCAAATGCGAGGCATCCGAGCGGAGAAGCAATGAATACGGATGTGGAACTGGAGAAACAGGCGGATGCGATTGGGGATGGGAAGAGAGTGGAAGCTATACATAGTCAGGAACATGGTGTGGCGCAGAGAATGGGAAATGATGTAGTTCAGGGATTATGGACCGAATCTTTTTTGATGTTGCTGGTTTTACTGGGGTTAGTGAGTGGTGATTCTGAGTCGGAGCCTGAAAGCAAGGTAAATAAAAAGAAAAGAAAAGAAGAAGAAAAAGCAGCAGAAGAAGAAAAAGCAGAAGAAGAAGAAAAAGCAGCAGAAGAAGAAAAAGCAGAAGAAGAAGAAAAAGTAGCAGAAGAAGAAAAAGCAGAAGAAGAAAAAGCAGAAGAAGAAGAAAAAGCAGAAGAAGAAAAAGCAGAAGAAGGGATCAATATACAAGAAGTATTAGAACAATTGGAGAAGGAGTATCAAACGAATATAAAAGATTTCGAAGACGATAAGGATAAATACAACAATGATCTGAAAAATTTGGATCCACTGAAGGAAGAATCGGAATCATTTCAGAAAAAATACAAACAGTTGCAGGATAAATACGAACAGATGAAGGAAGCGTACGGACAGCTCAAAAAGACATTTATGGACACAAAGAAGGACTATGAAAATGAAAAAGAAGAGTTTTTAAAGTTGAAGCAGGACTATGAAAATAAAAAAGAAGAGTTTTTAAAGTTGAAGAAGGACCAGTGGGAAGTATGGATAGGCCTATGGAATAAAAAGAATTTAATAAGTAGTATAGTAGAAGAAGCAAAACGTGATATAACATACAATATTGGGATGCTCATTAGTACAACATGTGCATTATCAATAAAGGATTTTAAAGAAGATGCGTACTATTATGCAGAAGGCATTCAAGATGCAATACGAACGACAACAAACTTTAAAAATTTAGTGAAAAAAGAAGGCAATTCATCACAGTTTTCTTTCAGAATGAAATTTGAGGATAAGGCTGTTGGATATTACGTTACGGCGACAAAAAAGCTAAGGGTATTATTAAAAGAAGATAATAAAGATGTTGTGCTGTTTGATGCATATCCTTGTGTAACTAATAGTACAGCCAGTGGCAAAAAATTAACAGAGGAAATAGAAAATATCGTTAAAGAGTATAAACGAAATTCCCAAAAACATCCACATGTATCCACTCATAATTTTAGTGATAGCAAGTTTGTTAAAGATCATACACAAGCTGAATATCTTAAAAAATCATATTTTTTTGGAGATATAGAGACAGATGAAACAATAAAGGCCACAATAGATGTTAACAATTATAGGAAATCAGGAAAAACAGATAGCGGACAAACATGCCATATCTTTGAAAAGGAATTCGCTGCATATATTGGTTATAGATTTGAACCTGCACATATATTAGAAGTAGAATGGTCAGAAAAAAAAGATGATGAACAGGTAGGCAAATGGCAAGTGACCAAAATACAACTTTTGAGAGATGTAGAAAATGCTCCTTAATCTAACAAGCTGTTGAATATTATATGGGACAGAGGCTTATTTCTCCATCTGTAAAAGAAAACAGATGCCGCAATTTTTCTGATTAAGATGTGGCAAGATTGAAAAAATATCGGTTTTAAAGAGTTTAGGGATATTGGTTGCTGAGATTTAAGCAGTAGAGTTTTTCCTCAAACCCCTTGACAATTATCCTTCAGGTGTTATAACGTAACGATTTGACAATGTAATGTCAAATGGGAGGCTTGGGAATAAATGAAAAGGAGAATAAAGCTATGCAGCATGATTTTCATTACATTCCCAAGAAAGACCCAAAAGTAAGAAAAGCCTATGGAGACATCCGGAGAATTCGACGCGTGTTTTAACGATTAAGATGAAGAACAGGGAAGAATC
>JAFLTH010000092.1 GCA_022510525.1 Lachnospiraceae bacterium
AAAGCTATGAAAAGAATTATTTGATTGGAAAGTATGGAGCAATCCCTACCTTAAAGGGTATTGATATTTTTAAGGGGGATTGAGCATGGCACAAAAGGATAGAACAGGTAATAGGAAAATACGTGAGCAAAGAAGACCATTTAAAGTTCCGGAATTGGGCTACTATTTGATTGTTACCGATACGGAAGCCACAGAACGTTGTTACTTTGAAGGACTTCATCAGGCATTGCCGGAAGAAGTTAGAAACAGGCTTGTTATCAAGGTTGTGGAGACAAAAACTCGTAATATGATAGATAAGTGTCTTGAACTTACTGCTTACGATGCGCAATATCGTATTCCATGGATTGTATTTGACAGAGATCAAGTACAAAAGTTTGATGATATAATTGCAGAAGCAGCGAGTAAAGGAATACAGGTTGCCTGGTCTAATCCGTGTTTCGAAATATGGATGTATGCTTATTTTGGTTCCATGCCTGCAATACAGGATTCGGGAACTTGTTGCACTGAATTTGGAAGAGTGTATGAAGCTAAAACCGGGCAGAAGTATTCAAAAGCTGATGAGCAGATGTATGGGAAGATATACAGAGTTGGTGATGAAGCAAAGGCGATTAGTATAGCAAGGCAGAAATTAGAGCAGTGTATAAGAGAAGGAAAAGCAAAGCCATCAGAGATGTGCCCGTGTACGACGGTGCATGAGTTGGTGGGAGAGATTAGAGGTAAAATTTAAAAGATAATTTGTTCTGGTGCGGAGTGGATTAGGAAATGATTTATTGAATGTAATAGTTATTTTTCAAATGAAATAGAAAGTAGATAATAAGTGAATTAATAATGAAAGATATGAAAAGAGGTAAAGTATATGCAATTACCATCTACTAATAAAATTGAAGATCGAGCGATAAGTGCATTAAGAAATATTATTGATGACCATATGACAATGGGGCATCAGTTTAATTCTATGGATAGAGAAATGAGTTGGGATGGATATATCTGGATATATAAAGATATAAATGGAACGCAGGATAAAAAGAATTACGATGATAAAATTTCTGTTCAAATTAAAGGACATATAGATGAAAAACAAGCATATATTGATAAGCGCGGAATCACATATTCTGTAGAATTAGAAGACTTAGAAGTATATTTTCGTGATAGGGGTGTTTTATATTTTGAAATTTTTATGTCAAAAGATGGTAAGAAGAGGGAAATCTTTTACGCATCCTTATTTCCGACAAAATTAAAATTTTATTTAGAAAAGGCAAGTCGTAAAGGCAATAAGAAGACTATAAATATACCATTTGTAAAAATAGAAAAGAAGCCAGATAAATTATATACAATAGTAAAACAGTTTAGTAATGAAAGTAAAATGCAAGGATTTGGACATGAACAGATAGTTCAAAATGCAATAAAGCTTAAAGATATTGATAAAGTTAGAACAATAACTGCAAGTGCAGTAGGAGTTAGTAATGATATCGAGTTTATAAAAAGGCTTGGTGTTGGTGATGTA
Organism: Lachnospiraceae bacterium; assembly: GCA_022510525.1. Lineage (GTDB taxonomy): Bacteria > Bacillota > Clostridia > Lachnospirales > Lachnospiraceae > UBA3282. Next base: position 1,505 of record JAFLTH010000092.1, read on the forward strand.
AGTTTTTATGGAATTATTGATGGAAATCCATTTAAAATGCCATTAGAATGGTGTGAAGGAGGAAGTTATTTTCTATACAAAGAAATTTACAGAGGCGTTTATGTTAATGAGAAACAATATTTTGACAAATATAAAATACAGATAAGTTCAGAAGATGAAATTATATTTATTCCAAGTAATAATTTATATTTCAATTTTAAAAAGGAAAAATTAAGTTTTAAACCACAAACGGATATTAAGACACTTAGGAATGATGCAGAATTTTTATTTGCTATTATGGAATATTCGGAATTTCAGACTGCTGATACAGCTTTTCCATGTAATGATTTTGAAATTTCAGATGGGTTCAGAAAAAAATTACAGTTCTACATAGATTTGGACAATACATTATCTATGATAGAATTTGAATATGATAAACCCATTCAGAAAATATCGGAAGAAAATATTAATTGCTTAGTCCAACTTATAGCCGTAAGAAAAGGTCAAAAAAATGAGTTGTTTACAGAAGATGTACATATTTTTAATTGGAAAATTGATGATAAATATGTTCCAGTTGTAGTTTTCAAAAATAATAGAGATGGTGAAAACAAATTGTTTAATGCTATATATACAACAAAATATCAAGCATCAGTTTCGGGCAACAATGAAGATTTTTTCAAGGTGCCATTATTTTCTGGTATAGATGTGCATGTTCTAAGTAATTTGTATGAATATAATTATAAATATTTTTATGATCAAATAGATGAAGCAGTGGTAAATGAAAATACATCGGAAATATTAAATCAATCTGCGCTTAAATTAATTCAAGTGTATGATCAAAATAAAGACGTGGAAATGTTAGAAATTGCTTTATATATTATAAATAAGCTAAGAACTATACTGGGAGAGAATCAATACTATTTAATAAATGAATTACAGATAAAGAAAAGACAAGGATTATTTGATAAAACAGATAAATCTATATTGACAAAGATTGAAAGTGATGATTTACAGTTGCTTTGTGCAAAAAACATACTTTTAGGACAAAAACTAGAAGCTAAAAAATATTATGAAAGTTTACCAGAAGATACAAAAGAATTTTTTGATGACTTACCAATTTATACATTATATAAGGAGCTGGTTCTGGTAAATGCTTAACACTTTTTAATCAAAGAAAATAATACATAAATACAAAAGAATTTTATTTAGTGATGGTGTTTTATAAATATTTATCAGATTTTTATTTATCTAAGGCATATGATTTGATGAATGATAGTATGCTAGAGAGCCTAGAAGATGCATACGAAGATTTATGAACAGTGACGATGCTGCTGAGTTGTTAGAAGAACTTAAGGAAACTCTTCATTATACATTAGCTCATTGCCACATTGTCAAGTGATGAGTTAAATTAATACTTTAATTTATTTCAGAATTCTGCTAAAATAGCATATGTAAAAAATGTAGATTTTCGATACCATAGGACTTAACCCGATATAAAACAGAATTAATTTGAGAAATTACGGAGGAAAAGATGATAGATTCTTGGAACGAATTATTAAGTGCTATCAAACAATACAAAGCGGGCTTTCCTGAAAAAACAGAATTTTGGTTCAGAGGGCAATGTAATTCAGAATATGTTTTATTGCCTAGCCTTTTTAGATTCCCCAAAGGAATGGAAAAGGAAAAAGAAGTATTTAATACGTTTAAAAGACTTTCTCAAAAAATAGCATTTTCCCATAAAAATGAATGGGAATTATTAATTGATATGCAGCATTATTATATTCCGACTAGATTATTGGATTGGTCTGAGAATTTGGGAATTGCTATTTATTTTGCAATATATAGTCATACTAATAACAATGATATAAGTTTATATGTATTAAACCCATTGGAATTAAATCAATATTCAAAAAAGCAAGGAATTCCCATTGTACCTGATGATAATATGGGGCTTTCTTATATAAATAATTATATAAAAAAAGAACCTTTTCCTCCTACATATCCAATAGCTATAAAGTCAAATTTTATAAACGAACGTGTCATGGCACAAAGAGGAATGTTTACAGTACATGGTGATGACTTAACAGCGATTGAGATATTATGTCCAAAAGCTGTTGAAAAATTTACTATTTCTTATAAGGCAATACCAGAAATAAAAGAATTTTTAGATATAGCTAATATTAATGAGTTTACAGTTTTTCCCGACCTGGAAGGGCTCTCATATTATATAAGAAATTTGTTATTGTAATTTAAAATCAAAATCGCTATACATAACCCCATCAATGGTTTTGCATAGCGATTACATTTATAAAAACACACATATCCTATTTAAAAAATTGTTTAGGGATACCAATTTTTTATTTCATTTGCCAGATGTTCTAAATCTGGATAAATATAACTTTGTGTTATTCCACAAATAGATAGCTCATATAGCAAATTGTCTTTATACTCATACGGTATAGTAATTCTATGCAATGTAGAATTATTACAAATGTCAGCGAGCTTTTTTATTGAATTATGTACTGTAAATGCTGCAAACTGATTATAAACCCTGCTATCTGACTCTGTTGGATAACAGGCCGCAATTTTATCCTTCAGATCATTAAATCTATGATCAAACTTTCTATCCTCTGGAGTTATAGCTTCTGGTAAACTAGAAAATTTCCATCTTCTGAAAGCAGGATATATCATCGTCGCGATTGTTTTATGTTTTGTATTATAAATATATACATTATCATACTCCTTACCGTCAACCTTGCTTGGTTTCTCAAGACGCTGACTCTCGTTCAACTTTCCAGGTGTCAACATCCAAATACACCCATCTTTATCACATTGGCTTTTATCAGATACTGCAAAATAGAGAGCTACTAAAGGCGAACGAGACCAATCTAAAAGCCTAGTTGGCAGCCCATAATGTTGCATAAGGGTAAGCCAATTTGCATATTCATCAATTGGTAAAGCAGGCGATTTGAATACACTTGCCCTCGCTTGAAAATCATTTGTATAATATCGTTCCCTCCGAAACAGATCTTCTTCACTACCAGCAAAATTTCTTTGAACCTTTGGTATCAATTCCCACTCTTTATCTGCATGACCACGATACCATTGTAAATATGGATGCCCCTCATTATCATGTTGCGTAATACGTATTATTTCATTTAAATACTCACCAATACTTGTAACTGGAGCTTGACTATCATAATACATTTCTTTTTTATCCTCCTACTCATTTACTTTTGCAATTCTTTTTAATAATTGATTATTTCTTTCTATCAATTGTACTATATGTACATGAATTGACCTACTCAAAACCACTTTTTCGCAAGCATATATAATTCCCATATTTTTGATAAAGCACACTTGCAATCAGTGATTCTGAAACATAACATCTGGGTATCAGAGTAGGTATGACATTGTAATGTTACAATATACTCAATCCATTTCAAGTTTGTCGGAGTATAGATGTTCCCGTTTTGGTTGACCTCTATTCGAATGTCTAACATTTCATTTCAACAATATCATGTGATAAATTATATTTATATTTACTGATGACAAAAGATAAGTTTATGTTATAATTTTTAAGTGAAGGATCAAATTCAGAGTAAAACAAATATCTGCTCAGGATAAATCCAAAACTACTCTGAATGTGTTTCCTCATTATTGATCAACACGCGGTTGAATTTTCTGATGATCAATCTATGAAATCAGTTTGTTTCTGGAATAATTCGCAACAATATTAGAAAATTATTTAATAATTTGCGTTAAAGATAGTGTAACATTAGGGAATGGTATTGACAAGCCACCACGTAACAATTTTGTACAATTAATGTCACAATAAAATTATAATAATACTGCGGAGAACCTAAGTCATATGTCTAAAAAGGAAAATGGTATATGCCATATTTGTGGTAAGTATGGCAAGTTGAGTTACGAACATATTCCACCACACGCAGCTTTTAATAATTCAAAAAGAAAACTGAGTACATTAGATACTTTACTTGAAGATGAAACCGAGAATCGAGTGCCATGGGACATCAACGGGTTAAAATACAAGCAGTTTCAAAATGGAATAGGTTTCTACACATTATGTGAAAGCTGCAACAATGTTACCGGAAGTAAATATGGTGTGAAATATTCTAGTTTTATCAATAGCATCGGTATTGAAATAATGAAAATACCTAAAGAAGAGCGAGTCGGAGCGCTTACATTTTGCATAGAACCGCTTAATTTATTGGCAATTTTCAAACAAGTTCTTGCTATGTTCTGTTCTCTAAATACAGAACAGTTTGGGATTTCATTCAAAGATTTTCTACTGGATGAAAATAGCAATGATTTTCCATGTGACAATTACAGAATTTATATGTATCTACACGCTGGAAAGGCAGATCGTTTTATCCCTTTTCAATCTAATATAAACACCAAAGCGGGACACGTTACTGTTTTTTCTGAAATATCAACTTTTCCTGTTGGTTTTATATTATACAAAATTACAGACACTACAGAATTTTATGGCTGTGATATTACATCATTTTCTCATTGCAATTATAATTCTGAATATCGTATGGATATACCAATTCCGTTTTTAGAATGCAATACTCCATTTGGACTCGATTTTAGGAAATTATGAGAGAATGTAGAATATGGCTGTCACGTAAGACACAGAAAAAAAGATATTTATGAAGTTTGCATCTTACAATAATATCTCTAGTTAAATCCGATAAAAGAATATTTGTAAGTTTTTCAAAGGAGGTCAAAATCTTGATTAAAAATATTTGTTCGGCAAATGAAACCATTTCTCCTAACGTCAATGAGATTTCAGTATTAAAAGAGAACTTTCCATCTTGTTTCAGACCGGATGATTCTTTTGATATGACACGATTTTCAGAATTATTAGCAGATAAAATTGCTATTACTCACGAAGGATATGAACTCAAATTCCTGGGAAAAAACTACGCTCGACTACTGTCATCCCTGGAAACTGAAACAGTAATCGTTCCGGACGAAATTCACAATAGTCTCCCTGAAAATCGCAACAGTGAAAATATTTATATTAGTGGTGATAACCTGGACGGTTTAAAACACCTATTAAAATCGTATGCTGGTAAAATTAAATGCATATATATCGACCCGCCATATAACACCGGCACCGACGGATTTGTATACAATGATAAGTTCAACTTTACCGTAAATAATCTGATGCAAAGGTTAAGCATTGACGAAGGGCAAGCTCAACATATACTTGACCTCACAACACGTGGCAGCGCTTCTCATTCAGCATGGCTTATGTTCATGTATCCGCGTTTGCAACTTGCAAGGGATTTACTTTCTGATGACGGTGCAATCTTTATCTCTATTGATGACAATGAGCAGGCAAACCTTAAATTAATATGCGATGATATTTTTGGTGAAGAAAACTGTTTAGGAACAATTGCACGAGCCACCGGACAGACCACTGGACAAGATAGCGGTGGTCTGGGAAGTTCTTTTGATTATGCGTTTGTGTATGGCAGACATCCTGAACTGGATATTGTGGGAATCCCACTAAACAGCCATGATCTGAAACGGTTTGATAATGAAGATGAAAACGGTTGGTATGCATATGATCAATTAAGAAAAACTGGCAGCAATGACCGCAGAGAAGATCGTCCTAATATGTACTATCCGATACTTAATCCGGATGGAGAAGAATTATACCCAACAGCTGTAGCTGGATATGATAGTTGCTGGAGGGTAGAAAGAAAAACATATGATAAGTTAGTTGAAGATAACCTCATACTCTGGAAGAAAACCACACGCAATGGGGAAGAAGTTTGGTGGCCTTATGTCAAATATTATGCCGAAGGGAGAACCAAGAGGCCTTCTCCTCTCTGGAATGACTTAGACGGAAACAAAAAAGCCACCCGTGAAGTCAGGGCTCTTTTCGATAATGTGAAGATATTTGACTATGTAAAGCCAGTGGCATTTATAAACAGGATTATCCAGATATCACCAAATATGCAGGATGGCGATATCGTATTGGATTTCTTTTCCGGCTCTGCAACAACAGCGCAGTCCGTCATGGAATGTAACACAAAAAACGACACCAATTATCATTACATTATGATTCAGCTGCCAGAAAAATTGGATGCTTCCATAACAGCGCAAAAAGTTACACTTGATTATTTACTGGAAATTGGAAGGAATGGTACATTAGACGAAGTTGGACAAGAGCGCATTATACGTGCTGCCAAAAAAATTAAAGATACTTCTCCTGATACATCTGCAGATTTAGGGTTTAAACATTACACGCTAAAAGATATAAGTCAATCCACCCTGGATAAACTTGAAACATTTGACAATAGCGGTTTTATTATAGATACATCCATTTATGATGCGTTTGGAACTGCTACGGTACTTACAACCTGGTTGATTCATGATGGATACGGCTTTATTAATAATGCTAAGATGATTACTCTTGCAGACTACACTGCCTACTGGTGTGATAACCACTTATATTGCATAAATCCTCATATTTCAGAGGAGGCTATCAAGACTCTCATTGATAAATACAATACTCAGTGTGACTTTAATCCACAGAATATTGTCCTCTTCGGTTATAGCTTCAACTATGTTGAGATGGAGAACATAAAGACTAACATAAAAATATTACGTGACTCTGAGAAAAATCTAAAAATCAATTTAGATATACGCTATTAAGGGAGAATATGACATATGGAACTAATTCTCGAAAAAGATTTAGAACATCAGACGAGGGCTGTAAGCGCCATATCCGCTGCTTTAGAGGGTGTTTCTATATCCAAGCCAAACCTCGCTTATGAAAATCCAGCTATTAATTACCACGATCTACGTCTGTATCACAACATGTCCGAAATACAGAAAAACATACGAAGTGATTATCGAGGTTGTCGGGATGACGGTAAATACATCAATCTCGATATAAAAATGGAAACAGGAACAGGAAAAACCTACGTATATACAAATACGATTTATGAACTACATAAACAATATGGCATTAACAAGTTTATCATTGCTGTACCATCCTTATCAATCAAAGCTGGAACAAGCCAATTTATGAATGATTCCTATGTACGCCACCATTTTGCAAATACTTGTGGATATAACTGCGATATTGATTTAGGCGTTCTGGAAAGCCCTAAAAAGAAGAAAAAAGGCTTTCTTGCCATGCCTTCCCCAATCAGGGATTTTGTAACTGGATCTTGTCAAAATACAAACAAAATCTATGTACTGCTTGTTAACATGCAACTGCTCACAAACGGAAATATGCTTACCCGTTCCGACTATGATTACCTCGTAGAAGGTTTTTATAGGCCTTTTGATGCCCTTCGGGCTACTAAGCCAGTAGTCATTATAGATGAGCCGCACCGTTTTTCCAAAGAACAGAAAGCCTACCAGACAATTGTACAGGAATTACAACCACAAATGATTATACGTTTTGGTGCTACATTTCCAATGGTAACAGTTGGCAGCGGACGTAGTAAAGTGACTTATAAAGATTTTAACAACCTCGTCTATGAACTGAATGCATGTGATTCTTTTAATCAGAATCTGATAAAAGGTGTGGTCAAGGAACACTTCCAGCCAATTTCGGAAAAGGAAGAAAAAGTCAAGCTTGTAACCGTAAATAATAAAGTCTCAGCCTCGTTTCAATTAAAAAAGAGAGGGGCAGAACCAAGAACATATATTCTGACCAATGGGGATTCCCTCTCGGTAATAGATCCAGTCTTTGAAGGGGTTACTATTTCTGCAATTGGTAAAAATTTTGTCGAACTTGCAAATGGCCAGACTAAATATCAAGGCGAAGAGTTCAACACTGACGTTTATTCATCTTCCTATCAGGAACAAATGATAAAGCTTGCTCTTCAAAGGCATTTTGAAGCAGAGCGCCAAAATTTTTCAGGCCGGCAGTTCAAAATAAAAACATTAGCTCTATTCTTCATTGATGATATTACATCATACCGGAATACCGAATCGGGAAAAGAGCCATACCTGAAAAAAATGTTTGAACGCTTACTTTTAGAAAAAATGTCCGCACTGGTTGCTGAACTTCCAGACAGTGAATCAGAATATAAGAATTATCTTAAGGCAAGCATTGCCGATATTCCGATGTGTCATGCTGGTTATTTTTCACAAGATAATAGTAACTCCGACGAAGCTATCGCCGCAGAAGTATCAGATATTCTACACAACAAAAAGGGATTGATTTCCCTTTATAATAGTGACAATACATATAATACGCGGCGTTTCCTCTTTTCAAAATGGACGCTTAAAGAAGGATGGGACAATCCTAATATATTCACAATTACCAAATTACGCTCCAGCGGAAGTGAAAACAGTAAATTACAAGAAGTCGGAAGGGGGTTACGTCTGCCTTTTGATGAAAATGGCAACAGAATTTCTAATGAGGAATTTAAGCTCAATTATATCGTAGATTTCACGGAAGCTGACTTTGCGCAGAAATTAGTTGATGAAATAAATGGTGAATTGCCTGAAACTCAAACTCTGCAACCGGAAACATTAGAGAGAGTAGCTAAGGCACGTAACATAGATGCAGATGAACTGTTTACCAATTTACTTATAAAGAAATATATTAATAGGAACTCTGAAATTCGTTCTGAGAACAGGGATAACTTTTTTGCTGAATATCCAGAATTTGAGAGCGGCATAAGTGGCAGCAAGATCACCGATAGAAACCAGAAGCCAAAGCATGACATCCATATTCGCAAAGCCGCATTTTCCGAATTAGAGGATTTATGGATTGCTATAAACCAGAAATATTATCTTTTTTATGACAAAGAATTGAATGAGGAAATAGCATCGGCATTGCATGACATTTTGCGTAAATATGACACATTTGGCAGCCTAACGCTTTATAGCTATCGTAATGAAGTTACTGCTGAAGAAAATCATATGGTAGTTCGTGATAATTCCGGTGTCTCATATACTATCAGAAAACCTCTTGCTTACAATGAGTTTCTGAAACGTGTATGTGAGCAAACAAGCATTCCTATTCGATTACTTCATCAAGAGATGCTTAAGTTATCAGCTGAAAAGGATATTCCAAACGATTGGATTAATGATTACAGTGCTACCAATATTGTACGTGCATTTAGTGATTGGAAAATTGAAAATACACAAACTCGATTCAAGTATGCAAAATCTACTCAATCGGTTTTAGGGACTACTCTTACTTATAAAGACGGATCTGTCCGTGATATCATTAAGCAAGGCAGTGTTGGTACTATGTTTGTCGAAGGAACACCTTCAGACAAATACCTCTATGACGAAGTAGCATTCGATTCTCCTCTGGAGAAAGATAATATTATGACAGATATTGATGAAGTGATTGTATATGGCAAGATACCCCGCTCCAGCATAGCCATTCCAACAGTTGTTGGAGAAAACTACAGCCCAGACTTTATGTATGTAGTAAAACGCTCTGACGGCAGCAAAGAATTGAATATTGTCGTTGAAACCAAACTGGTGGAGAATAAGTCTACACTTCGAGGCACAGAAGAAGCAAAGATTAAATGTGCAGAAGCATTCTTTAGGCAATTAACATTGGACGGTTACAAAGTTTTATTCCGCACACAATTAAGTAACAAAAAAGTGAAGCAGATTATTGAAGATACTTTATTGCAGTAGATTAGTATAAAATACAGGAGGTAGAACGAAGTTATGATAACACATTTCATTTCATCTAATTCAATATATACACACGATGGCAATGATTATTGTAAAAACGGGATAAAACTTATAAATGAAGATGGCAGTCCAATGACTGATTCCGCCTTTAACTTGCTGATAAAAAAAGAAACCTCATCCTTTATTCACAAATCATTCACCAATATCGTTATTCTCGCAGGAGCAGGAGCATCTGTTTTATGTACATCTGGAAAGATTGATGCTAGATTCGGTAAAACAGTTTTTATGCTTGCAGAATTAATTAATGATGCTCTTAAACAAGATCCCAATTTATTTACATTGCAAGAGTTGGCAAACTTATGTAAATATAATACTCCAGTAGAAAACAAAGGAAAAAGTGCAACATCCAAACTTAACCCATCTTTTAATTTAGAAGATTTTCTTTCAGATTTGCTTTCGTTTGAAAAATATGTGTCAAACACCGATCAAACTAAATATATTCAATCAAAAGACAAAATTTTTAAACTGATTGTATCAAATACAAGTTATGATTATGACAATATCTGTTTAAAGCATGCTGCATTTATAAATACTGTATCACATCTCGTAAGAACACCCAGTAAACTTACCATCGTTACCACGAACTATGATACATTAATTGAAGATGCCGCAGATAGTATAGGATACACTGTAATGGATGGATTTTCATTTTCTCACCGTCCATATTTTGATAGTGATATGTTTGAATGGAATCTTGTAAAGGATATAGAGAATATTAAAACACGAGAACACGAATATAAGAAGAACATCATCAACTTGCTTAAACTCCATGGGTCTTTAACATGGGAACGTGATGCAAACGGAATTCGTAGGAAAGAAAAAACGGATGTTGTTAATCCAATTATGATTTTCCCTAGTTCCAATAAATATATGCAAAGTTATCAAGATCCATATTTTGAATTGTTTACAAAATTTCAAGAATTATTGAAGCGCCCTAATACACTTCTTATCACTACAGGCTTTAGTTTTGCCGATAATCATATATCTCAAATGATAATTCAAGCAATACTACATAATAAAAGTTTGGCAACATTGATTAGTGATTATAATATCACTCAAAGCAATCCTAATTGGGATAAGCTTACTGAATTAATGAAGCAGAATTATCAAATTGCCTTTTTACAAGCATCAATGAACTCGGATTTGACAGAATACTTAGGAGAATATTATGACAATTGATTCTTTATACAACAATATAGATAAAAATAACTTTTATGTCGGAAGAATCTCTCAAGTCTATAGAGATAGTAGCATCGCTCAGGTAGAGAATCTATCGTTGCTTTCTCATCGAAAAATAATGGACGAGTCACTTATCCCAAACTCAATAAACTATTTAGTTGTAATCGATTCTGTTCGAGGTATTTTTTTAGGTGAAGTTTTCCAATCAAAAGTTTTTTCTTCCGAAAACCTCCATGATTCCATCAACCATGGAAAACCTGAAACAATATTTCCTGAAATAAATATTGATATAATCGGCTTAATGACACATCAGGATAAAAAATTTATGTTGCCGGAATTCTTAACAGTTGGAATTACAGATAAGGTATATTTGGCAAATAAATATGTATTACAGATATACATGGATTCTATAGAGACCAACAAATCATCAGAAAATTCTCTGCCGCCATTTGCAACATATCTTAATATGAATAATGCGGCGGTATCGTTAAAGCCAAGCACATTATTTAATCACCATTTATTTATAGTAGGTGCAACTAACAGCGGAAAATCTACTTCTGCTTTATCTATATTAGATAAAGTCATTACTGAAAAAAAGAAGGCTCTAATAATAGATCCTACTGGTGAATACGTTGACTCTTTTTCATCTCAAGAAGTTAAAAAGCTGAATTTGGGTAAAGACACAACTATTTCACCAGGGGAAATATCTATGCAACAGTGGTCAATGCTTTTTGAAACAAATAGTAATACTCAGAGTGCAGTGCTTGCAGAGGCAATACAGTCTTTACGTTATCAGCAAAAAAACGGTAAAACTACCTTCTTAAAGAAATCTGATGAAAATATAGTCCAAATTCAGCAACAGCTTGCGTCTGTAACTAAGGCAGATACGGATTTTAATATTTCGCTCTTACCAGAACAAATAGCTGCTGAGTCTGTAACAGAAGATACCCGACGCGGCATTTATACATCTGACACATTTAGAGCTAATATTAATAGCTATCTTGTTCAAAAGGTAACCTATCAATTTAGAAACACTAATTTTTTGACGTTCTTTTCACATAACAAACAAATGTACAACCTGTTGGATGAAATAAAAACGTTCATACATTCCCCCAATACCAGCTTATATATTAATACTTCAACGCTTGGGGCAACTGAGGGAATAGGCGGGATGATTATTGATCTTATATGCAATTTTATAATCGCACAAGATAATATTTCTCCATTTGTTTTCTTTATTGACGAAGTTCACCGTTATACAAAGTCACAATACTCTGAAAATGAATTTCACAATGGTCTAACGCTTGTAGCAAGGGAAGGACGTAAGAAAGGAATTTTCTTGTTTTTAACAACGCAAAATCCCCAAGATGTCTCTCCTATTCTTTTAGGACAAGTAGGAACTCTATTAGTACATCGACTTACACATAATGATGAGATTCGATCCATACAAAATCATTTAGATGACTATTCTATCAGGCAGATAAAAAAATTAAATCAAGGAGAGTCTATTTTAACAGGTGTGAATCTTCTTCAAAATATTTTTATACATGTAACAAAATGCACACGAAAACAAGCTAATGATACACCAATGTTATAGAAAAATCACCATTCCGCTATAATAAGGTTGTTCAAGCCAATATATAGCGAAAGGAAAGGTGATTTTAATGGCCAATAAG
>JAFLTH010000093.1 GCA_022510525.1 Lachnospiraceae bacterium
ATTGGTAATGCATCCGGTTCTCACTGAACAGGAAGGCAACAACCGCTATGAACTGGAAGATCAGGACGGTGTTATGATTGTTCAGTCAATCATGAAAGTATGCCAGAGTGCAGATAAAGGCGGTTATAATCAATTCTCTTTTACCAAGGCAGACGGTGTTACGGTAGCGCCGAAGGTTGCTTATTCCGGTTTTTTTGAGCCCTGGGGATGGGCAGTTTCCACCGGTAATTATGTTGACGATATGCAGGCAGGCATGGATGCAGTTGAGGCAGAAATTGATGCTCATACCAACAGTCTGTTTTTAAGGATTGATGTTGTATTTATTGCTATTATTGGTATTGCGCTGGTGATTGCTTTCCTTTATGGCACACAAATGGTGAAGCCCTTAAAGGAAATTCAGGAATTTGCCAGACACCTTGCTGAAGGTAATCTGACGTGGGAAGTACATGTAAAAGCGAAAAATGAGATTGGACTGACCGGAGAACTGCTTGGTGCCGCACGTCGAAGCACACGTAAGCTTTTACAGGATATCACTGAAGTGGCAAATGGTGTAAGTGCGGCTATTAACAATTTTGATAGTGCATTTAATAATATGAAAGCATCCATAGATGAAACTTCTACGGCAGTTAACTCAATTGCCGGTAATGTCAACGAACAGGCTACTGCTACTGACAGTGCGACAGATGAGGTCAATGTTATGGCAGATAGGATTGAACGTACGGATAATGAGGTAAAGGTGCTGGATGATAATGCTAAAGAAATGAAGAGTTTAAGCGAGCAATCCATGAATACCTTAGATAATCTGATCAAAGTCAACGACAGTACAAGAGAAAACATCACCGCCATGACTAATCAGAGCGAAGCAACCAATCATGCGGTAGAACAGATTGAGATGGCCGCAAACCTGATTAATGAAATTGCGGATCAGACTAACCTCCTTGCATTAAATGCCAGTATTGAGGCTGCAAGAGCCGGTGAGGCGGGCAGAGGCTTTGCGGTAGTTGCAGATGAAATCGGTAAACTGGCTAACCAGTCCGCAGATTCGGTAGAGGAAATAAGACGTGTGATAGAGGAACTGATGGTGAATGCTTCCAAATCGGTTCAGATTATGAAGGAAATGAACCAATCTGTAGATGTACAGGTATCTTCATTATCCGAAACATATGATGTATTTAAGAAACTTTATAATGAGCTGGATAAAAGTGTTAATGCTGTGCAGACCATTAGTACTATGACCACTGAGATTGAGAATCAGAGAGCTAACGTAACACAGTCCCTTGATAGATTAAATAATCTGGCTCAGGATAATGCCTCAGTAGCAGAGGAAACATCGGCTATGACCGGAGAATTGTCCAATATGGTGGATGGTTCCAGTCAGATTGTGCTTGAACTGGAAGATAAAGTAAAGGCATTGTTGGCGGATATTGAGAAATTTATTGTTTGATTAAATTAAATCCAATTTTAATGTAGCGGTCAAGCTTTTTAGACTTAAATATTAGTCAGCTTGACCGCTATATATATATTGTATGCATTAAAATCAAAGATTGCGATACAGTCTAATATCAGATATAATTAAGTAAATACAGTATTGCTATACTCAGGTTTCAAGAAATGAAATTGATGAGAAGGTGCCTATAGCAAAGGATATGGTGTGAAATGGAAGAAATAAAAGAACTTAAAACACAGCAGGTATTAGGGAAAAATAGTCAGGCAGCACGTTTTAAGAAGATTATAAATGAAACAAGATATTCACTTATTGTAGGTGCGGTTCTGTTGGTTTTGCTGATTATAGCAAACGTGAGCTATATAGGAATTTCGCAGGAGGAGCTTGAAAGCTCTTTGGCCCTTAAACAATATAGGATGGGTTCAAAGACTCTTACTGCTGCGGTTCAGTCATATGCGGTTACAGGTGATATGCAGTATTATGATGCATATATGGAAGAACTCAATATAGATAAAAACAGGGATATTGCTTGGGAAATACTTAAAAATAATGATATAAAGGCTGATGAGTGGGCTGATCTGAACGAGATTGCAGGGCTTTCAAATGGGCTTGTGCCTCTTGAGAAGGAGGCAATGGATGCAGTAGCTGCAGGTAATACCAAAGAAGCGGTGGAGTTTGTCTTTGGCAGTGAATACGCCGAGACGATACAGAGGATAAGCGATCTTACTGACGATACCATCGACAAGATACTTGACAGACTTAGAGCAAAAAAGACGAGATTTATGATGCTGGAAATAATATGCGTGATTGCCTTTGTGGCTGCATTTATTAGACAGGCGCATGACAGTGTAAAGGCAATCCGATTTTCTGCGAAAGAGCTTCTGGTACCAATTATCAAGGTTTCAGATCAGATGGCTGAGATTGCAAATGGTAATCTTAATGCTGGGCTTGACTTGGAGAAGGATGACAGCGAAGTTGGCAACATGGTTACGTCAATAGATTTGATGAAGAATAATATGGCAGATATGTTAGAGGAACTGAAGAAAGCTGCTGACTCTGCAATACAGGCAGAGCAGGCAAAATCGCGTTTCCTTTCAAATATGTCACATGAGATACGTACTCCTATCAATGCAATTTTAGGCATGAATGAGATGATTCTTAGAGAATGTACGGATTCTCAGCTGCTGACATATTCGGGAAATATTCAAAGTTCAGGCAGGACATTACTCGCACTGATAAATGATATTCTGGATATGTCCAAAATCGAGTCGGGCAAGTTGGAAATCATCCCTACAGAGTATAAGACGGCAGATTTGTTCCTTGATCTGTGGAATATTATATATCTAAGGGCTAAGGATAAAAACCTGACATTGTCCTTTATATTGGACGAAACGATACCTGATACTCTTTACGGGGACGATGTAAGAGTAAAACAGATCATTACAAATTTGCTCACCAATGCAGTGAAATATACACTCAGGGGCGGTGTGAAGCTTAATGCAGCATATGAAAAGCAGGGAGAAGATATTATAACTCTTATCATATCTGTTCAGGATACGGGAATAGGTATAAAGGAAGAGGATATGGGCAGGCTTTTTGAGAATTTCCAAAGGCTCGACGAGGATAAGAACAGACACATTGAAGGCACCGGTTTGGGAATGAGCATCACCACAATGCTGTTAAAGATGATGGATGGTGATATAGATGTGGAAAGCGTATATCAGGAAGGTTCTACATTTACCGTCCGAATCCCTCAGAAGGTAATAAATAATGAGCCGGTAGGCGACTTTGAGTCCATTCTTAGCAACCAACCTCTGACAGGCGCCAAACCGTATGGGAGTTTTGAGGCGCCTGAGGCAAATATACTGGTCGTGGATGACAACGCTTTAAATCTGGCAGTGTTTACTTCATTCTTAAAGGTGACCAAAATGAATATTGTCACGGCGGAATCGGGAAAGAAATGTCTTGAGCTGGTTCAAGATATGCCTTTCGATATAATTTTTATGGACCATATGATGCCGGATATGGACGGAATTGAAACATTTCACGAGATACAAAAACTGAAAGGATCTCCCAATGAAAAAACACCGGTTATTGCGCTGACTGCGAACTCTATTGTAGGAGCAAGGGAATACTTTATGGATGAGGGCTTTGCCGATTTCCTCTCAAAGCCCATTGACAGCACTAAGTTGGAGCAGATGATTGTTACATATCTGCCGGAGGAGCTGGTATACAAAAAGGAAAATGAAGAAAGTACAGCTAAGGAAAGTGAGAAAGAAAATGTTACGGATGGCGAGAGCGTTTCCGGGGATTACAGCCGGTATAAGGAGTATGGTATTTACATAGAAAATGGTATTACCAATCTGGCAGACAATTTTAAACTGTACTTGGATATAGTTGAAATGTTCATCAATGATAGGGAGAACCAGACTCAGTTAAAGCAGTTTATGGCAGAGCAGAATGCTCTGGACTATGGCGTATTGGTGCATGCCGTTAAGGGAGAAGCTTATATGCTTGGAGCACAAAATCTGGGAGATATGGCATATGAACATGAAAAGCAGAGTAAAGCAGGGAATATGGCATATGTGGAGGAGCATTGTGATGAACTTATAGAGTGTTGGAACAGAGCTTTGGCAGGTTTTGAGGAGTTTTACAGGGAAAACATGGAGTAAAAAATATGAGAAACAAAAAATTCAAACTAAGTCATACCATTTTTGTACTTATAGCAATCATGCTGGTTGGAATAATAGTGTTAAATATTGCGTTGATGTATAAAATTGCATCGGAGCAGACCGAAGAAATCGGCAGGATGCGAATCCAGAATATTGCAGTCGGTTTCGAAAAATCACTGTCGCGGGCAGAGGGTACCTTTGATCGTGTAAGCAGTGATTTTGAGGAGCTGCTTTTGGGAGGCGCTACGGAAGAAGAAATAAGGCTTTTCTTGTCGGAGCAGAGAAAAATGGAATATGAATTGTCCGAGGAACACTGTCTGAACGTATTCTGCGCAGTGGATGGTGTAGTGATGATTTCGGATATGGATACCCCCGAGGACTATGTCTTACAGGAGCGGTCATGGTATCGCGCACTTTTGACAAAGAAAAATGGTGAGGTATATATCTCTCCTACTTACGAGGATGCTTTCACTGACAATATGTGTTTCACCATGGCCAGGATGCTTAACGATGGGACTAATGTGGTGGGAATCGACTATAGTGTGTCGGAGATACAGTCGTATGTGGCACAGATGAGTGGTGACGGTTACGGTGATGCCATAATTATAGATGAAAATGAGACGATTGTGGGTTATACCGATTCCAATATGATCGGCAAAAGCCTTTCCACCGAGCTTCCTCAATATCGCGATGCCTTCTTGAGAGCTGCGGCGGCGGATACGGATAATTTTGTGCTGCATAACGGTATTGGAGCACAGTCATATACCATTTTCTGCAGCAGGATGGAAAACGGATGGTATATGATGTGCAGTGTCAGTAATTGGGATCTGTACCAGGGGAGTTATTTTCAGCTTTTGGGTAATTCTGTGGTGTCAGTACTTTTTATACTAGCTATTATAGTGTTATATTTCATAGGACAGAGGAGCAGGCGAAAAGATAATGATAGTGAGGTGCAAATACAAAATAGAAAGATAGATTTTACGGAAAAGGAGCAGAGAAGATATAAGATAGGTATTACATTGATTCTTGTGCTAACCGCAATTATTGTCATTGTTTACACCGTAAATACGACCATCAATGGAAGCATTTCAAATATGGAGGAGGAGCTGCAGGAATATAGTGGTAAGGTGGGAGACTGGATACAGGAGCAGAAGAGTATTATGGATATGTTTGACAGTGTAGTTAGCGCAGATCCGGATATTCTGAACGATTATGATGAAACAGTGAATTACCTTGAAGATCTCGGAAGGTATTTTCCCGATATGGGGCTTGTCTTTATTGCCAATCCGGACTTTGCCCATGGGCATTCCATAGTGGCAAACAATGGCTGGATACCGGCGGAAGATTATGTGGTTGAGGAGCGCCCCTGGTATATTGGTGCGATGACATCTCGGGATTTCAATATCTCAGAACCCTTTTATGATGTGAGGACAGGTGAATATTGTATCACCTTTTCCAAAGTGATCGAATCGGATAAAGGAGAATTTTATGGCGTGTTTGGTATACACTTTTACATGAATACGCTGAGGGCCATCCTTGACGAGAGCCATGGTGAGACCGGATATGCATTTATGGTAAATGAGAATGGCACGATGATTGGTCATGTCAATCCGGAATATCGTGTGGAATACGTTCAGTTCCATGACGTGTCAGCGAATGTACATGACCTGCCTTACGATAAGTTGTACAGTCAATCAGGTCTTGTCACACTTTGGGATTATGATGGAAAATATAAGGTTTGCCTGACTATGGACGAGAAAGTTTCAGGAGATCGTGTTATCATAGTCAGAGACTGGTGGGAGATATACGGCGGCGCCATACAATATACTATTTTGTTCCTGGTGTTGTTAGGGGGATGTATTCTGATTGTGAATCGGGTCATTTCCAATATGATACATTGGCAGCGAAACGCCAACGAAGAACTGAAACAGGCAGCGGAAGCTGCGATTCAGGGAGAGAAGGCAAAATCGCAATTCCTCTCAAATATGTCACATGAGATCCGTACTCCTATCAACGCTATTTTGGGCATGAATGAGATGATTCTTAGAGAATATACGGATCCTCAGTTGCTGACCTATTCTGGAAATATTCAGATCTCAGGAAGGACATTACTTACTCTTATCAACGATATTCTGGATATGTCCAAAATTGAATCGGGTAAGATGGAAATAATTCCAATTGAATATGAGATGTCGTATTTGCTCTTGGATTTATGGAATGTTGTTTATCTAAGAGCTAAGGATAAAAATCTGTCGTTATCTTTTAACTTGGATGAAACGATGCCGAGCAAACTTTACGGGGATGATGTTAGGGTAAAGCAGATTATTGCTAACCTACTCACCAATGCGGTAAAATATACTCCCGAGGGCAGTGTGAAGCTTAATGCATCTTATGAAAAGCAGGGGGAGGATATGATAACTCTTATTGTATCCGTCCAAGATACGGGAATAGGCATCAAGGAAGAGGATATTGGCAGGCTTTTTGAGAATTTCCAGAGGCTTGACGAGGATAAAAACAGACATATTGAAGGCACCGGTTTAGGAATGAGTATTGCTACGATGCTGTTAAAGATGATGGATGGTGACATAGATGTAGAAAGCGTATATCAGGAGGGTTCCACCTTCACCGTCCGTATTCCTCAGAAAGTGATAAGCTATGAGCCGGTAGGTGACTTTAAGGCCATTCTTGACAGTAAGCCTATGACCGGCGCCAAACACTATGGAAGTTTTGAGGCACCCGAGGCAAATATACTGGTCGTAGATGACAATAATATGAATCTGGTAGTGTTTACTTCATTCCTGAAGCTTACAAAAATGAATATTGTCACGGCGGAGTCGGGAAAGAAATGTCTTGAGTTGGTGAAGGAAAAACCCTTCCATATCATTTTTATGGATCATATGATGCCGGAGATGGATGGAGTTGAAACTTTTCACGAGATACAAAAACTAAAAGGTTCTCCCAACGAAAAAACGCCGGTTATTGCGCTGACTGCAAATGCGATTTCAGGAGCAAAGGAATACTTTTTGGAGGAAGGCTTTACCGATTTTCTCTCAAAGCCCATTGACAGTAGCAAGCTGGAGCAGATGATTGTTACATATCTGCCGGATGATCTGATACACAAAAAGGAAAATGAAGTTGAAGAAATCAGAACAGAAAATGGCACGACCGAGGAGAGTGATGCCGGGAGTTACAGCCGATATCAGGAATATGGTCTTTACATAGAAAATGGTATTTTCAACCTGGCGGGTAATTTGAATCTGTATTTGGATATCGTTGAAATGTTCATTGATGATAAGGATAAACAGGCTCAGTTAAAGCAGTTTATGACGGAGAAAAATACCAATGACTATGGCGTACTGGTACATGCCGTTAAAGGAGAAGCCTATATGCTTGGAGCCCAAAGTCTTGGGGATATGGCATATGAGCATGAAAAACAGAGTAAAGCCGGAAATCTGGCATATGTGGAGGAACATTGGGATGAACTTATAGAGTGCTGGGATAGAGTTCTGGCAGGTTTTGAGGAGTTCTACAGGGAAAATGGAAAGGAACAGGATGCGTCCTCAACGATAACTGTTCCTGTAACGGATGAAGATGGCCGGATGTTTGAGATAACGCCGGATGATATTGCAGAAGTGATTTCATGGATTGATGACTTTGAGACTATAAAGGCGGAGGAAAAGATGAAAGAATGGCTGCAAAATTCCCTGAATCCGGAGCAACGTACGCTCATATCAGACGCTCTGGCAGCCGCCGAAAAGGAATTTAACTATGAAAAAGCAATAGAAATACTTGAAAAAATATCTGTTACCAAGTAGGTAAGGACAATCGATCAGAGGCGCTTTTGGTCTAATATATTATAATATATTAGACCAAAATGCGCCTCTATTTTTCAAATACGAAATTTTATTCATATTTTTATGTTTTTAAAGATAACTTATCAATTTGTCCCGAACCGAATCCATACGACTGTCAGACAGACCAAAATCCATCTGTTTGTAACTCCAGGCTGCTCTTGAAATACCATACTTCTCAAAAACACTATTTATAACTCTAAACCATTTTAACGTATCTTCGGGAGTAACTCTATCAATGACACCATATTCGCCACAGTAAATATCAATGCCGCAGCTTTTTGCCTTTTCTATAGCAGGAAGGAACAATGATTCAAAAAACTCCTCAGTGATATCAAGTTCATCAAAGCTGTACCTTTCCTCCTGAACAATATCTTTTGTCCAGTCTGCACCCTGATGTGTGAATTTAATCGGAGCATAACAATGGAAGTTATAAATTACTTTATCATCAAACGGCTTAGCCAAATCCTTTACAGCTTCAGGACTATTGTTCCAATAACTACCAACCAGAATCAGAGTATCTGGCGCATAGGTACGTATTCTTCTTATACATTGGTGCGAAACTTCATTCCACACATCAATAAAATGCTGCTCTGTAACCTCGTTCAAAAGTTCAAATGCCACTCTGTCAGAATACTTTCCGAATCGTTTTGCAAGTTCTTCCCAAAGCCGGCAAAAACGTTCCTGATACTTTTTATTTTCAAAAAAACCGCTTTCATTTTCTCCAAAGTCAAAGGAAAACCCGGATGTCTTATGTAAGTCTATCACAACATTCAAATCATACTTTTTGGCAAATTCCAGAGCTTTTTCAATACGTTCAAAACCGTCCTCTTTATAGCTGAGATCCTCATTCTCAAGAATATTGTAGTCGATTGGAATTCTCACATGGTCAAGTCCCCATGAAGCGATTTTTTCAAAATCCGATTCGGTGATAAAATTGTTTAATCTGTCTTCGCTGTAATCGCACTGGGAAAGCCAGCCCCCCAAATTAATGCCTTTATAGAACCCCATATTTTTTAACATAATATTTTCACCTTTCTGTGTTATATTTTTAGATTAATAACAATATATCATAAAAATAGCAGAAATGGTATCAAATTATTGTCTTTTATATCAAACCCTGAATTACAACCTAAATTTTCTTGACAGACTTTCATAATTACAGTATAATTTTAATAGATTGCACACAATATAATTTTGCAAAATGCAAGAAGCGTATTTGTCATAAGCGCTTAGGAATGGAGGTTAATATGAATGTATATGATTTTACCGTAAAGGCACAGGATGGAAGTGAGGTTTCATTATCGGATTATCGCGGAAAGGTACTGCTGATCGTGAATACGGCTACCGGATGTGGTTTTACTCCGCAATATGATGATTTGCAGGATCTGTATGATGAGCATCAAAATGACGGTTTGGAAATTTTGGATTTTCCATGCAATCAGTTTGGAGAGCAGGCACCGGGAGATGACGAAGAGATTCACTCCTTCTGTACCGGACGCTATGGGATTACTTTTCCCCAGTTTTCAAAAATTGATGTAAACGGCGAAAATGCCATCCCATTGTATAAGTGGTTGACAGAAAATACTACGTTTGAGGGATTTGATAAAAATCCAATGGGTCTTATGATGACACAGATGTTAAAAAAGGCTGATAAGGATTTCAAAAATAACAGCTCTGTTAAATGGAACTTTACTAAATTTCTGATCAACAGGGAAGGCGAAATCGTTGCACGGTTTGAACCCATGACTAATTTGAAAAAGGTAAAGGAAAAAGTAGAAGATTTGCTGTAATGTATTTAGTAATTTTGTTATAATGTTTATAAAGACAATGGAGGCTTATAGGAGGTTTTATTGTGGATGATAAATTTGATATACAGGAATATATGACACGCGGCGTTGAAAGAATCGTTGCTGATTCCCTAAAGGCAACCTTACGTGATCCGCGGGAAAGTGCATTTATGGTAAAATTTGCTGCGGCCAGTAGGAAAGCATCAAAAATGCGGGCAGAAGCAGAAAAAGCAGGGGAACACATTCCACCGTTCCTGATAGCAAGCATTACCAGCAAATGCAATCTACATTGTGCCGGATGCTATTCCCGTTGTAACCATGCAACGGAAGATAAAGAGCCGGAACGTCAACTCACCGGTGATGAATGGCTTACTATTTTCCGTGAGGCCGGGGAGATGGGTGTTAGCTATATTCTGCTTGCAGGCGGAGAACCTATGCTGCGTCGGGATATTATTAAGGCGGCAGGAAAGATGCAGAATATTATATTTCCGATTTTCACGAATGGTACATATATGGATGAAGGTTATTTCCGGTTGTTTGACGAATGCCGCAACTTAGTTCCCGTTATGAGCATTGAGGGCGGAAAAGAAGAAACGGATATTCGGCGCGGAGCGGGAGTCTATGACAAATTGATTGCCAATATGGATGCCTTCTATGATAAAGGCCTGTTGTTTGGGGTATCTGTGACTGTCACAACAAAAAATGTGGAGGAAGTAATTTCTAAAGATTTCCTCGATACACTTGAAAGCCGTGGCTGTAAACTGGTTGTTTTTGTAGAATTTGTACCTGTTACGGAAGAAAGTGAGGAGTTGGCACCGGGAGAAGATGAACGCAATATTTTGAAAAACGGCATTGCACGATTGCGGAAAGAATATACTGAAATGGTGTTTGTATCATTTCCCGGTGATGAGAAAAGTTCCGGAGGTTGTATCGCAGCAGGCAGAGGCTTTTTCCATATAAATTCCCACGGCGGTGCGGAACCCTGTCCTTTTTCTCCATACTCGGATATCAATGTGAAAAATACATCTCTGCGTGAGGCACTGCATTCACCGTTGTTTACAGCATTACAGGAACAAAATGTTCTGATGGAAGATCACAGTGGCGGGTGTGTCCTTTTTGAACGAAGAGAGACCGTGGAAGCTCTTTTGGCTGAAAGTATCGTAAGATAATTATACGGACATCAAGGTATGAAAATAATATCAGGAAGGAGAAATATAATGAAATTTTATGATTTTGAAGCAGAGGATATTAAAGGAAAAATGATTCAGATGAAAGAGTATGAAGGCAAGGTGGTACTGGTTGTAAATACTGCCACGAAATGTGGTTTTACGCCCCAGTATGATGATCTGCAGGATATGTATGAGAAGTATCATAGCGATGGGCTTGAGATTCTTGATTTTCCATGTAACCAATTTGGTCAAACACCGGAAGGTAATGAGGAGATTGCAAAGGTATGTGATGCCAGATATGGAATTGCCTTTACACAGTTTTCCAAGATTGAAGTAAATGGGGATAATTCACTGCCGTTATATCAGTTTTTAAAGAAAGAAAAAGGGTTTGAGGGGCTCAATCCCGAGCATCCCTTTACGCCTATGTTGGAAAGTTTGTTAGAACATGGATTTGCGGATTACAGGAATACTCCCGATATTAAATGGAATTTCACAAAATTTCTTATTGACCGTCAAGGTAATGTAGTTGCACGTTTTGAACCTACGGAAGATATTGAAGTGGTGGAAAATAGCATTAAAGAATTATTATATGGCCAAAAAGTGTATAAATCGGACAAAGTGATGGAATATAATTATGCCACAAAGGACACCTGTTCTACCAATATCAAGCTGGACCTTGAGGGTAATGTGGTAAGAAATGTAGTTTTCACGGGAGGATGTAACGGCAACCTCAAGACGATTCCCATACTGGTTGACGGCTGGACTGTAGAAGAGATTGAAGAAAAATGTAAGGGGATTACCTGCGGTAGAAGACCTACATCCTGTGCGGACCAGCTTGCACATGCTGTCCGTGAGGCATATGAGGCTTCTAAAGTATAAACATAAGTTACAATCTGCACATAAAATATAGAAAAAACCATATCCCCGTAGAACATTATTCTCTTCGGGGATATTTTGTACCCTTCAGTACCTATATCGGTAACAAAATAGTGCATCTAAAAAATACCGTAAAATATACACTTAACCAAAATTTTTATTTTGTATATATTATAAAGTTATAATATGGTATAATAAAATTAATCTATTGAATACAAGTCTGATATAGGTAGGCACCTGTATTAGGAGGGGGATATGTATGAATACAAATAAGTATCTGACAGCTCTTGAAAACTCTATTAGTAAATTGCATCAACTTCCTGCACCTGATCCGGAGCAAATTTTTGAAGCTATGGCTGATCTTTGCAATGTTCTGAGATTGGGGAAAGTTGAAGTTCTGATATATGAAAATGAAGCTTCCGAACATTTAGGGCTATCTGAAACAAACTGCTTTTATGACAGTGGAAAAGCCTGTAAAAACATTGGTATAAGCAAACGTATTACTGTCGTAGATGGAAAAATCATAGTATATAATATTTACGCTATGGAAGGTGAAACAGAGTGGTCAGAAGAAGAACGAAACAGGATTAATATATTTATTGCTACACTCAGTACGTACAGCGGAAAAGCCAGACTTATCAAATTAGCTCATCATATGATTTTCTATGACAGCGAGCTTGATATGTATAATTTAAAACAATTTATGAAGTGTGTTCATACTCTGTGTAAAACAGGGCAAATAAATCGATATACTGCCGTACGCTTTAATTTTAAACGTTTTTCCGTTGTTAATCAAAATATTGGTCGTGAAAGAGGAACTCTTGTAATGAAAAAGTTTATCGACTTTATCGATAATCTTTTTGACGATGAAAACGAGTTTACTTGCAGAGTAGGCGGAGATAATTTCTTAACGCTTATAAAGACTGACAAACTTCAGTCTATTCTTGATATACTAAACGGTATAAGCATTATTTATGATGAAAACCGCAATGAACGTATATTTATTGATGCAACTGTAGGGGTATACGTAATGGAAGATATTGATGGCGTTATTCTTCCAACAGATATCATGGATCGTGTAAGCCTGGCTTTCCATCTTGCAAAAAATACTTCACAGACAGATATTGTGTATTTCGATGATAATCTTCTTGCAAGAAGAGAACATTATAATGATATTTCCACAAACTTCCCGAAAGCTCTTGAAGAAAGAGAATTTCTTGTGTACTATCAGCCCAAAGTAGCCATTGACGGCGGACATATTGCGGGAGCAGAGGCCTTGTGCCGCTGGATACACAACGGTCGGATGGTGGCGCCCGGAGAATTTATCCCCATTCTTGAACAGGGACTTGATATATGCAAGCTTGATTTTTATATGCTTGATACTGTTTGTAAGGATATCAGAAGATGGCTTGACAGCGGCATGAATGTTGTGCGCATATCGGTCAATCTTTCTCGCCGACATCTTTCGGATATAGATCTT
>JAFLTH010000094.1 GCA_022510525.1 Lachnospiraceae bacterium
ATATTGAATTACAGTCTGTTGGGATGGTGACAGCATAATGATAATTAAGAAATTTGTGGGAAAAACTGAAGCGGAAGCGGTAGAGACAGCCAAAAAAGAACTTGGTACCAATGTCGTTATCATGAATGTTAAAAATGTTAAACGCAAAGGTTTTTTTGACATGTTAAAACCACAGATGATAGAGGTAACGGTTGCATTAGAGGAAGAGAACAACAACAATGACGGTGCAGCAATTTCCGCTGATGTGAAAGCAGCAGTTTCCGCAATCAATAATGTGGTTATGTCCAATATGAACAAAACACAGTATACTCGTCCGGAAACATCTAAGAGTGCAGCTCCTTCCGGTATTATGGATGAGGATTCCGACATAAAAGATAAGAAGGATAACAATGTTCTGGAGGAGAAACTGGACAGTCTTCAGTTTCTTTTGGAACAGCAGCTGCAGAAGCCTGAGGAGGAAAAAAAGGAAGAAAAAGAAGAGGTCAGCGAAACAGAGATGTTTATGAATCTGCTTCATACAACTATGTTAAACAATGAGGTGGATGAAAATTATGCCGACCAGATCATAGAAGAGATCAGGAAGAACAATAAACCCAATACCCCCTTTGATTTTGCACTTGCCAATACTTATCAGAAAATGATACTCAAATTCGGTAAACCGGCCGGCATTGCACCTTCCGATAAAGGAGTGAAGGTAGTCTTTTTTATAGGACCTACCGGGGTTGGAAAGACAACTACAATTGCTAAAATTGCATCAAGATTCCAGGTGGATGATAAGAAAAAGGTCGCACTTTTGACGGCGGACACTTATCGTATTGCGGCAGCAGAGCAGCTGCGTACTTATGCCAATATACTGGAAGTGCCCTTTAGGGTTGTTTATGCAGTGGAGGAACTGGAGCAGGCATTAAAGGATTTTAAGGATTATGATTATATTCTGGTAGATACAGCAGGACATTCTTATCAGAATGAGGAGCAGAGGGAAAGTATGTGCAAATTCATACATTCTGTTGACGGCATAGTTGATAAGGAGGTATTTCTTGTACTCAGCGCTACTACTAAATACAAGGATCTGGTCAGCATTGCGGATGCATACAAGGAAATGGTAGATTATAAGCTGATTTTTACAAAACTGGATGAAACAACCACCTTGGGGAATCTGTTGAATCTGAAGCTTTATACAGGTGCTTCACTTTCTTATATAACCTGCGGTCAGAATGTACCCGATGATATAGAAGATTTCAATCCCCAGAAAACGGTAAAGAGATTGCTTGGCGGGAAAAATTGAGAGGGGGCAGGATAGATAATGGATCAGGCTGAACAACTTAGAAATATAATTAAAGCAAGCAGCCAGCCTCAGCGCCCATTAGCCAGGGTCATTACCGTTACTAGTGGGAAAGGCGGTGTAGGAAAATCGAATACGGCCATTAATCTTGCCATTCAGTTTAAGAAATTGGGTCAGCGTGTGATTATATTGGATGCGGATTTTGGTCTTGCCAATATAGAGATTATGTTCGGAGCGGTGCCTAAGCATAATTTGTATGACTTAATATATCAGGGTAAAAATATTAAAGATATAATTACCTGGGGACCTATGGATGTAGGATTTATTTCGGGTGGTTCGGGAATCGCCGGAATGTCCAATTTAAGCATCGATTATCTGACATATATTATTAAAAATCTGGCACAGCTGGATGAGATGGCGGATATTATAATCGTTGATACCGGAGCCGGTATCTCGGATGCAGTACTGGAATTTCTGATAGCAAGCGGGGAAATTTTGCTTGTTACGACACCGGAACCGACTTCGATAACGGATTCATATTCACTGTTAAAGGCTCTGAACAGGCATCCCAGATATTCAAAGGAGTCATCCGAAATTAAGGTGATTGCCAATAAGGTGTCGAGTGGACAGGAGGGAAGAGACCTTTTTGAAAAACTGGATATCGTTGTGACCAAGTATTTGAAACTTCCTATCACTTATCTGGGTATGGTTCCGCAGGATACACAGCTTTCCAAAGCGGTTATGCAGCAGATGCCGGTTTCAATTCAGAATCCGGAAAGCAAATCCGCCCAGGCATATGAGATGATGGCGGCTAAGCTGATGAACAAGGAATATAGTAAAACTGTGACCAAACGTGGTATGGCGGCATTTTTTTCACATATTATATCTAAAAGGTAGAAGATTACAGGTTTTGCAGGAATGGAGGTTAATATGGATTTGGTACTTTCTAAATATATCGAACCGGGAAACCGGATACAACTGCAGAAGATAATGCGACTTAAGGAAGAAGAAGATGACGGACACCGCAAAACCTATGACAGCCAGGTTATTGATATTATATCCGATGACAGGATTGAGATTTCAATGCCTTTTGAAAAAACCAAGCTGGTGTTGCTGCCGGTAGACGGAGAATACAATTTGTTTTTTTATACCAACAGCGGATTATATCAGTGCTATGCAAGAGTGGTAGACCGTTACAGAAATAATAATGTTTTTTCGGTACTGATGGATTTGACCAGTAATCTGAGAAAGTATCAGAGGAGGGAATATTACAGATTCAGCTGTGCCCTTGAAATGAATTCCAGAACATTAGAGGAAAAGGAAATACGTGCCATAGAAATTGACAGGGAAGATATATTGAAACCGGAACTTCCTCTGCAAACAAGTGTAATAGTTGATATAAGCGGAGGGGGCTTAAGATTTGTGGCAAACTACGCATATGAGAAGGAAAGCACTATTATGTGCAAGTATACTCTGTGGATAGCAGGGGAAAGTAAGGAATTTCGTTTGTTCGGAAAGGTTTTAAGCGTAAAGGAAGTAGAAAACAGACCCGGTATTTTTGAGCATCGTGTTCAGTATATACATATGAATGATGATAACAGGGAGGATATAATTAAGTACATATTTGACGAAGAGCGCAAAACGATTAAGAAACAGAAAGGCATGGAAGATGTTTTCTGGGAGGATAGGAAATGAAAAAAATTTTAGTTGTTGATGATTCTGCACTCATGAGAAGGGTTATTTGTGATATAATAGACAGCGATGAAAGATTCCATGTGGAGGATCGTGCGTCTAATGCGCTGGAAGCGTTGGAGTTGCTTAGCAAAAAGACCTATGATGCAGTTGTTCTGGATGTGAACATGCCTGTTATGAATGGTTTGGAAATGCTTAAGGAGCTACAGAAACGTAAGATTTCGGCCAAAGTTATGATGGCAAGTACGGATACCAGTGAGGGTGCCAAAACTACGTTGGATGCTTTGGAACTGGGGGCTCTTGACTTTATACATAAGCCGGGAAATGCGATGGACTGCAGGAGCGGAGCTTTTAAGGATAGACTTCTGGAAATCTTGACAGCCGTGGCTGATTCCAAACTTAATACGTTTCAGAAAGAACTGCCTAAAGAGCCTGTTAAGATTCCTTCCAAGACTATTGAGCTGGTTAGAAAGGGTACAGCTGCAATATCCGGTAACAAGATTGTTGCACTGGCAAGCTCTACCGGAGGACCTAAGGCATTGCAATCGGTAATTCCCAAGCTACCTGCCAATCTCCGGGCACCGGTCGTTATCGTACAGCATATGCCGGCAGGGTTTACCGCATCTTTGGCGGAACGACTCAACTCGCTAAGTGAGGTACGGGTTAAGGAAGCTGCCGAGGGTGATATGTTGGAGTCCGGAGTAGTCTACATAGCAAAAGGCGGCAAGCATCTCAATATATTGTCTATGTCAGGCAAGTACATCATTCATTATTCTGATGAACCAAGCAGGGAAGGTGTTAAACCTTGTGCTAACTATATGTACGAATCCCTTATGGACAGTAAGTATGATGAGGTTGTGTGTGTAGTTTTGACAGGTATGGGAGCTGACGGCACAAAAGGAATCATAAATCTGAAAGAAAAGAAGAAACTGCATGTCATTGCGCAGGAATCAAGCACATGCGCGGTATACGGAATGCCAAGAAGCATTGTAAATGCAGGACTGGCTGACCAGGTTGTGCCGCTTGAGCAAATTGCGCAGGAAATTATAATGAACGTGGGGGTAAAGTAAAATGGATGTAAGCCAGTATTTGGAAATTTTCCTTGATGAAACAAACGAACATTTGCAGAATTTGAATACACAGATTCTCTCATTGGAGCAGGAACCCGATAATATGGATACTATCAATGAGATTTTCCGTGCAGCTCATTCACTGAAAGGTATGGCAGGTACCATGGGATATAAGAGGATGCAGAATCTTACCCATGATATGGAAAATGTATTTTCGGAAGTTCGTAACGGAAATGTTACCGTTAAGGCAAATATGATTGATATACTGTTCCAGTGTCTTGATGCGTTGGAGGAGTATAATACCAATATAAGGGAAAGCGGTGACGAGGGAAGCAATGACAATGAACCCTTGATCAAACAGCTAAATGATATCAAGAATGGCGGCTCAGGTGAAGAAAGCGCAAAAGCACCTGCACCTGCACCGACAGCTGCTGATAAACCCGAGAGCACCGGAGGAGATACTCCCAAGTGGCAGCAGTTTGCGCTTGGTGAAACTGAAGCGGCAGGTCTTAAGGAAGCTCTGGAACAGGGAAAGAAAATATACGGTTTGAATGTTACCATACAGGAGGCTTGTATACTTAAAGCAGCAAGAGCTTTTCTTGTATTCAAAGCGGTTGAGGATAATGGTGAAATTATATGCTCCAATCCGTCTGCACAGGATATTGAAGATGAAAAATTTGAGACGGACTTCTGCCTGATAGTGGCTACGGACGCAGAGCTTGACACGATATTGGAGGCGGCTCGCAGCGTATCCGAAATAGAAGAAGTTGTGGGCGGTGTATATGACTTTGACAAGGCTCCGGCAGTCGCTGAACCGGATTTGTCTTCTGAAATTCAGGATTCAAAGGAAGATGCGGAAAGCAATGAGACTAATGAGGTTGCGGCTGAAACTAACGTACCGGCGGCCAAGGCGGAACCGGAAACCAAGCCTGCCAAGGAGGAAAAAGCTAAAGCAGCACCGGCAGTTGCGGCTGCATCACAGGCTGCACCCGCAGATAATAAAAAACCGGCAGCCGGCAAACCTGTTGTCAACAGAACGGTCAGAGTCGATATTGAAAAACTTGATAATTTGATGAATCTGGTGAGCGAGCTTATTATTGCAAAGAACTCACTGGTATCGGCATCTACCAGTACGGAGAGCGGAGCTAACAATGAGGTTAATGAACATATTGAATACTTAGAGAGTGTTACAACCTTACTGCATGAATCGGTAATGAAGGTACGAATGGTTCCTATTGAAAGCATTGTCACCAAGTTCCCGAGAATGATTCGTGACCTGCAAAAGAAACTGAATAAGAAGATGGAATTATATATGTCAGGTGAGGAGACCGAACTTGACCGTACCGTGGTAGATGAAATCGGAGATCCTCTGATGCACCTGCTGCGTAACTCCGCAGACCACGGACTTGAGTCTGCTGAATTGCGTAAGGAAAGAGGCAAGCCGGAAGTTGGTTCAATCTTCTTAGATGCATATCAGGATGGTAACAACGTTGTCATCGAGGTAAGGGATGACGGTAACGGTATTGATACGGAAGCCGTTAAAGAGAAGGCGATTGACCGCGGTGTCATTACTCAGGAACAGGCTGACAACATGAGCGAAAAAGAGATAATTGATTTACTCTTTAACGCAGGTTTCTCTACAGCTAAAGTCGTATCCGACGTATCCGGAAGAGGCGTTGGTCTGGATGTTGTTAAATCCAAGATTGAGGCTCTTAGCGGTGAAATCGAGGTTAAGAGCAAGCTTGGAGAGGGAAGTACATGGATCATCAGACTGCCGCT
Source organism: Lachnospiraceae bacterium (assembly GCA_022510525.1). Taxonomy (GTDB): domain Bacteria; phylum Bacillota; class Clostridia; order Lachnospirales; family Lachnospiraceae; genus UBA3282. The sequence continues at coordinate 5,824 of JAFLTH010000094.1, forward strand.
TACCCTTGCTATTATTCAGGCGCTTATGGTTGTTGTCGGCGGTGAGAAATATGCTATTTCATTAGGCTCTATCCAGACACTTGAGGATATTGCTCCAAGTGATATCAAACTGGTACAGAATAAAGAGGTTATTCAGCTGCGTGGGGTTGTCGTTCCCGTAATCAGACTGAGCGAGGTTCTTGATATTCCAAGCGAAAAGGAACCTGAGGAAAGTCTGGTCGTTGTTATTGTCAAGAAGGGTGATAAACTTGCAGGTCTTGTTGTAGACGAGCTGATTGGACAGCAGGAAATTGTTATTAAGTCGTTAGGTAAATACATAAACAAATGTAAGATTATCAGCGGTGCAACAATTCTTGGCGATGGCGAAGTGGCATTGATACTTGATGCAAATGCCTTGATTTAATAAAGGAGGATGAGCAGAATGGATGAATTAAAGATTGCCTCAGAAACAACTCAGTTTATTGTAATAAATCTGGGTGACGAGCAGTATGGAATTAATATTAAATACGTAGATAATATTGTAAGGATGACACACATTACCAGAGTACCCAAGGTGGATTCCTATTTTAAGGGTGTAATAAATCTGCGTGGAGAAGTTGTTCCGGTTATGAGTATACGCGTCAAAATGGGTCTGCCGGAGGATGAATTTACCAAATCTACCCGTATTATTATAATTAAGCTGGACCAACAGGGTTATATAGGTGTTATAGTAGATGAAGTAAAAGAAGTGGTGACTCTGGACAATGATCAGATTGAAAAGGTATCTTATGAGACTAAGGATGAAAAAGGCAATTTCATTTCCGGAGTTGGTAAATGTAAAGACGGACTTATTTCTCTTTTAGATTTGAATATGGTGGTGCCTGAAAATTCATAGGAGGATAGTTTGTGGGTGAAATGAATGTAGACTCAATGAGTCAGGAATATTTTGATGTTTTGAGGGAAATTGGGAATATCGGCGCCGGTAATGCGACAACTGCACTGGCGCAGATGCTCCAATGCAAGGTAGATATGTCGGTGCCTAAAGTAGCCCTGCTTGAATTTAAAGAAGTGGGAGATGCAATGGGCGGCGAAGAACAGATAATGGCAGGAATATATCTTGGCGTGGAAGGCGATATCACCGGCAGTATTATGTTCCTGTTGGAGAAAAATGCTGCGAGATTCCTTGTTTCCAAACTTATGGGTATGGAACTCGAGGGGGATGAATTCTCCGAAATGGAATTTTCCGCATTAAAGGAAGTCGGTAATATTATTACGGGCGCTTACTTGAATTCCCTGTCAGCATTGACTAATCTGGTCATTTATCCTACCATACCTGATGTTACGGTAGATATGGCAGGAGCGATTATGAGCGTTCCGGCTATACAGTTTGGTGAGATGGGTGACAGGATGCTTTTGATTCAGAACCAGTTTTTTGATGAAATATCGATTGACGGATATTTCATTTTGATGCCCGATTTGGAGTCTTACGGTAAGATATTATCGGCGCTGGGTATGGGGAATATGTGATAGTGAAGGTGGGGATTCAGGGATATGGCTGAAGTGATAAAGGTCGGAATGGCCGACTTAAATATATGTGTTAGTCCTGATGGAATTACCACGTTGGGACTGGGCTCCTGTGTCGGAATAGCAATACGCGATCCTATTACAAAAATTGGTGGACTGGCGCATATTATGCTTCCGGACAGTAAATCAATAAAGAATAACTCCAATATTCCGAAGTTTGCGGATACAGGTATTGAGGAATTGGTAAAAAGAGTTGTTGCAAAAGGAGCGAGCAGAACCAGACTGGTTGCTAAGATTGCCGGAGGAGCCCAGATGTTTGCATTTCAGGGCGGTAATTCGGATGCAACCCGTGTGGGTGAGCGAAATGTTGAGGCAACCAAAAAGAAACTTGCCGAGCTTAAGATACCTATTTTGGCAGAGGATACCGGACTTAATTTTGGAAGGACGGTTATTTTCTATCCCGAGACAGGGGATTTTGTTATAAAGGCAGTAGGTAAGCCTGAGAGGACTATATAAGTTCATTAGTTATAAGCGGAAGGTAAAGAAATTGGAAACAGAAAATCAACTGGAAAATAAGCTTGAGACTCCGTCGGAAGATCAAGCGTTGGAACTTATTACTGATATTGCACAAGAAGAAAAAGAGAAAGAAAGAGAACGTGAGCGAGAGCAGAAAAAGGCTGAGGAACGTGCCAGAAAGAGGAAATTGATTCCGCCTTTTATCATGCTTCTTTCCGGGGCAATCGTATACATAGCGATGCTTTTATGGCATTATCCGTTTAAGGATATGCTTGTGGTTTTGTTGTGCGTACTTATTGTTTTTTATATTGCGGGTGAAATATATAAATGGACCTTGGACCGTTTTGAAGCGCAGATTGAGCAGGCGCGTATGGATGAGGGTGAAGTAATAGAAAAAGAACCGGATGAATCCGAAGAAAACGTCGAGGATATGGCAATACAGACCGGAAATCTAAATGAAGATAATGCTTAATTGCGTATTCTTTGATTTAAATATATTTTAGTCTGATTAATGGGGAAATGTGCATGGACGAGGCAGGCAAAAAGAAACTTTGGGAAGAATATGGTAAAACCGCATCTCCCGAAGTCAGGGAAAAGATAATATTGGAGTATGCCCCCCTTGTAAAAATGGTAGCAGGGCGGCTGAGTATGTATCTCGGCTATAATGTGGAGTATGAAGATCTGGTTAGCTACGGAGTATTTGGGTTAATTGATGCTATTGATAAATTTGATGCGCTTAAGGATGTTAAATTTGAGACTTATGCAAGTCTGCGTATCCGGGGCGCTATTTTAGACCAGATACGTAAGATGGATTGGATTCCAAGGACCATCAGGCAGAAACAGAAAAAAATTGATGCGGCAATCAGAGAAATCGAGACTAAATACGGAAGAAGCGCTACCGATGAGGAGATAGCAAAGAGTCTGGGTATTACCAATGATGAATATGTTGACTGGCAGTCACAGATGAAGATTACCAATGTGGTTTCACTGAATGAGTTTTTGGAACAGGGAAGTGAGATTCCATCCGACAACAGCTATAACCGAAGTTCCCAATTTGACGGACCGGAGGAAGTGATTGAGAGAGATGAACTCAAAAATAAGCTGGCGGAGTCACTTGAACTGTTAACGGAAAAAGAAAAAAAAGTTATTGTTTTATACTATTATGAAGAACTGACATTGAAAGAAATAAGCAGCATTCTTGAAGTCTCGGAGTCCAGAATTTCCCAGCTGCATACCAGGGCATTGCAAAAAATGAGGGAAAAACTCGGAAACTATATGGGAATACTGACTAGCAGAAATTAGCGTAAAATGAGGTAATAATGAACGGATATTTCAGACTTATACACGAAAAAGATAAAACCTGTATAAAGTTAATTCCGCCGACAGATGGCGGAAAGTCCCTTGCCGTTAATGATGTAACGGACTATCTGGCGCTTAAAGATATCATATATGATAAGAGTACATTGTATAAAGCCATAGAAACTCTGGAAGATGAAGAAGTTACAGTGCTGCTTGAGATGCGTGCGACCCTTAAGGAACGTGAATGTTATAAATTTACGGTTTCAAAGGATTATATGAGTGCGTATGTCAGATTTTACGCGCCTTCTGTCGGCGGAGAGGAAATGACGGCTAATGAGCTTATAAAGGATTTGGAAAGCAAGGGAATCCGCCATGGCATTAAACAGGACGCTATAATCGATTTTTTTAAAAATAGAGAGTACTGTGAGGATATTCTGGTTGCGGAGGGAACTGCACCGGTACAGGGAAAAGATGCTTATATAGAGTACAATTTTAATACGGACAAAAAGGCCAGACCTACTTTGAATGAGGATGGAAGCGTTGACTTTTTTCATTTAAATGTAGTACAGCATTGTAATAAAGGCGATGTGCTTGCCAGACTTATTCCGGCGGTTCCCGGAAAATATGGAATGAATCTGGTTGGAGCACGACTAAAACCGGCGGATGTAAGAAATACTACACTTAAATATGGCAATAATATAGAAATATCAGAGGATAAAACAGTATTGACCTCGATGGTCAACGGACATGTTGAGTTAGTGGATGGCAATGTTTTTGTATCCGATGTGCTTGTTGTGGAAAATGTCGATGCTTCTACCGGAAATATAGAGTGTGAGGGCAGTGTACAGGTCAACGGAAATGTAGGTACTAATTTCCAGGTCAAGGCAAAAGGCAATATTGTTGTAAAAGGTGTGGTAGAAGGTGCGTTGTTAGATGCCGGTGATAATATCATAATTGCCCGCGGTATGAACGGAATGGGCAGGGGCGCGCTTAAGGCCGGAGGCAATATAATTTCCAAGTTCTTAGAAAATGCTGCTGCCGAAGCAACGGGTTATGTTGCGGCCGATTCAATCCTGCATAGTCTGGTTGAAGCCGGAACGGAAGTAAATGTTGACGGTAAGAGAGGATTTATTATTGGCGGAAAAGTAAGTGCGGTAAAATCCGTCAATGCGAAAACCCTCGGTTCCTCAATGGGGGCGGATACTATTATTGAAGTCGGCACAGACCCCAAACTGAATGCAAGGATACAGGAACTTCAAAAACTGATAGAAACCGAGAATGATGCCTTGAAACAGATTTATAGTGTTTTGGCAGATGCCAAGACCAAAATGGCCAAAGGTGTCAAGATGACACCTGAACAGGCACAGCATATACAGAAACTTGCTAATGACAGTCTTATAAAGACCGATAATATAAATAAATATACACAGGAACTTGAACCTCTCTCAGTTCAGGCTAAGAGCAGAGACGGAGCCTGCGTGGTGGTAAAAGAATCCGTATATCCCGGAACCACGATAGCTATCGGCGATGTTTCTATGAGACTGCAGAAAGAAGTGCAATATTGCAGGTTTATAAAGTCGCAGGGAGATGTAAAGATTATAGGCATCTAATGGTTGAGTGAAAGGGTAGGGTATTGTTATGGCTATCGGTCAGATTGAAATACAGGGTCAGATTACCAGGGCACAGGATTTTACTGCCATTAAGCATAATGAAGATACAAGAGCGCATGTAGAGCAGGCGAATGCGGGAGAACAGGTTTCCAAACAGGCCGATAACCAGGTTAACAGAGTGAATCAGAAACAGAAGCCTGACAACCAGAATAAGAAGTATGATGCCAAAGAAAAAGGCAGTAACGAATATAGCGGAGACGGCGGACGAAACAGAGGTAAAAAGGAAGAAAAACAAAAAGAGGCGGATGGAAAGGTACTCCTTAAGGGTGTGGGAGATATTGATTTTTCTCTATAAGGCGGAGCCTGTATTCAAAGGTCTCAAACTTAGATGAAAGTATGGATGTTGGAAATGAATGTTACTGAGATAATGTTAATAATAGCAGGTGTTATTATTATGCTGCTGGGTTATATTGTTCCTGCCAAAAAAAATGAGTTGGATGACGACCTTCAGCTGATCAGCGAGGACGAGGTAAGAAAGCTGATAGATAGGGAAGTGGAAGGTGTAAAGGAGCATATTGCCGATATTGTTGACGAAACGGTTACTTATTCAATGGAAAAAACCGAACGTTCAATGGAAAGAATTGCAAATGAGAAAATTATGGCTATTAATGAATACTCAGATACCGTATTAGAGGAGATTAATAAGAACCATAAAGAAGTTCTTTTTTTATATGATATGTTGAATGACAGGCATGAAAACCTGAAAGGGACTGTTTCTGAAGCACTTAAGACCGCTGAAGAAATAAAGCAGACCCTTAAGGATGCTGAAATAACCGCTAAAGAGGCGGAAATGGTGGCTAAAGAAGCCGAAATGACCGTCAAGGAATCCGGAGACGGTGTTAAAGGCAGGATTGATACGGTATTTGATGATGTATTTGTGCCGATTATGCCTCCCAGAGTGGAAATCATACATGAACCAAACGGTGATTATGTTGCACCGGAGACCGATGAGGCGGAATCAATTGATTGGAACAGGTTCATATCTGCAAATGAAGAAGGTAATGAAGTTGGGACGGAAATACCGGAAGAGGAGTTTGTATATACACCTCAAACTGAAGAAAGCATTAATTCAAGAAACAGTAATGACAGGATTCTTGAACTTCACAAAGCCGGAAAATCAACTGTGACAATAGCCAAGGAGTTGGGCCTTGGAATAGGAGAAGTTCAACTTGTCATTGATTTGTTTGAAGGCTGAGAAAAATTATAGGTGTTGAGTGGATTATGGAGTTAAAATATTATTTACGTGGTCTGGGTCTCGGAATTGCGATAACAGCTGTTATTATGGGCATTTTTTCATCAAAAAATAAGACTATGACCAATGAAGAGATTATTGCAAGAGCCAAGCAATTGGGAATGACCGAGGATACAGTTCTTAGCGATATTCATTCCGATAAGGAAGATGATAATCAGGATGCTAATGATAACGCAGACAATTCCGGTGAAGACAGGAAGGTTGGGCAGACCGGAGCAGATGATAATGCGGAAACTGACGTACAGACTGATGCGGACACAAAACAGGATGATATTGCCGAAACCGGTTCTAATAAAGTGCAATCAGATACATTGGATGGTGATTCTAAGGGAAGTTCCGTATTAAGTAACTCTAAAGATGATATTCCTGACATAGATTCAAGCGAGCACGTTGAAGCGAATGCTCCCAGTAACGGTACCAGAACTACCGATACCGGAACAGATGCCGAGGCAGGAGAACCTGATACCAGGATTCCTAATAACAAGCTTCCTGATACCGAGACTTCTGATACCGGGGTTCCGAACGTCGATACTTCAACACAAACTGCCGAAACAGCGAAAAAGCCTGTGGTAATTACAATAGGCAGGGGTGACGGCTCATATACGGTCAGTAAAAAACTTGCAGATCTGGGTGCAGTTTCTTCAGCAGGAGAATATGACACTTTCCTGTGCGAAAACGGATATGATAAGAGAATAAGGACGGGAACATATACTATACCGGCAGGTGCCAGTGACGAACAGATGGCAAGGATAATTACAGGTATGGAATAATAAAAAACCTCTTGCATAAGAGGTTTTATTATGTTATAGTATTTAAGCATGCGCAGGTTAACTGCGCCAAAAAGCACATATGCCCATTGTCTGTCGGTGCCTTAAACGCGAAGGTTGGCAGATGAGCAGATCTGGTGCATAAGGCATATGGAAGAAAACAACTAAACGGAGGTAGAAACATGAGCGTTATTTCAATGAAACAGTTATTAGAAGCAGGTGTACATTTCGGACACCAGACAAGAAGATGGAATCCTAAGATGGCTCCAT
>JAFLTH010000095.1 GCA_022510525.1 Lachnospiraceae bacterium
ATTAAGCCAATATCAGATTTAAGAAATTATACAGAAGTATTGAAAGAAGTAAAAGCAGACCAACCTGTATATCTGACCCGAAATGGAAAAGGGGTTTATGCTATTGTAGATATAAATGAATTGGATAGGCTCAAAGCATCTATCAAACTTTTGGCAAAACTGGAAGAAGGGGAGCGGTCTGCCAGAGAAAAAGGCTGGATGACAGCAGATGAAGTAGAGGCTGCACTAGGATTATAATAATATGTCCAAATTAGTATATACACCTAAAGCTTTGGAAGATTTGCAGGGAGTGAAAACTTATGTAACGAAGCAGTACGGAGAGAGTAAGGCAAAGATAAGCGTTAAGGAAACTACGTCAGCTATAAGGAAGCTTGAAATATTTCCATATGAAGGTCCAGGCTTAGAAGAATTAATTAATTATCCTACTGATTATCATTACTTAGTTGTGAAACCCAATTATGTATTCTACCGTATTGAAGATGATACTGTAAAGGTTATTAGAATATTAAATGAAAATCAGGATTTTTTACAGATATTATTTGGAATAAGCAGTATATCTGAGGAAGGTGAGGATTATTGGGACAGAATGGATAGGAACTAATTATTACCTATGCTTAAAGTTCTATTCACAGAATAATTATCGGTTCAGTATATTCATTACAAAAATCACAATTAAACTTATGCTGAACTATCATAGAGTACAAATGGCTTGCCTGAATGTCACATTGCAGCATTTTAATGCCCGCCGCGGATTTAATACAGTCTTCCGCATCCGCAAGCTTAGAGATAAGCGGTATAGATGATATTTCTTTTATTGCACTAAGAATATCAGCCGCCTCTTTTCTAAATCCAAGCATCCTTGCGTAATACACATAATCCTGCAAGCAGTAGGTATCAACGTCAGATTGATAAATATTTAACAATATATGCAAAAGATTTCGTGCAACTCTCGTATAAGTCATATTCTTGCTTTTTAAAACGTCGCATAAACCGGCATGTCTTAAAGAATTGGGAAGATATTTTTTTATTTTATCGGAAAAATTAGTATCAATGTCAAAGTATCGTTCAAACCCAATGTCCTGTTCCTGCAAAAGTTTGTAATGCAGCAGAAGAGAGATGTCCTCCGGAAAAATCGGAAATGTTTTCAAATAAGTCTCTTCCATTATTCCATATACACGATTCGGAACCTGTTCGTTTATGACACTAATGTCATTTTTGGACATTATTGATTTGCGGATTGCAAGGGCTGAGCTATATACATTGGATTCACAGGTGGAAGGCATAGGATTTTGTGCACCGGCTAAATCAATATCATTATACCCCGCCCCAATACGCGATACAGTGTAAGGCTTTATACTGCTTTTTCGTCTCTTTAAAGCTTTAAGGTATTCTATACCCAGTATATTATTAGGATGATTTAAAACATCCAAATGCTCTGCTAAATGCGGTGCAGCAGCGCAGATAGCCTCATTTCTTGCCTTCGGATAAGAAGCGCCTTCTTTTAACCGCTGTTTCAGAACATTTTTAAATTCATCACTTTCCGATATAAGCACATCGGCTATCCCGGATAAAATGTCAATATCCCCGCATTCACTTCCAAAACATATACAGTCCGCCACGCCAAGCCTATCCAGCAATGCAACCGAACCGGAAGCAAAATATTCCGCACTTGCAGTCGCATAATGAACCGGAAGTTCTATAACTAAATCGGCACCGCACATAAGTGCAGCCTTGGTACGCAGGTATTTGTCCATAATCGCAGGGGTACCGCGCTGCACAAAGTCTCCGCTCATAATTATGATGCAGCGTTCGGCGCCTGTTACCTCTTTGGCCTTTTCAATCTGGTATTTGTGTCCGTTGTGGAATGGATTATATTCTGCGATAATGCCGACTGTTTTCATTGAAAGTTCCCTTTTTATTTTAGTCTACCACGAAAAAGAGATAAAAAATAGTAGTTGACTCATATCCAAAATGTGGTATAATTCATGTTGTGTGTTGATACACTATGTACTTATGTGCATAAATAACCCAATCAGTCGAGTTACTTGTTAGGGACTGAAGGGAGGTCAGGTGCGGAATGTCAAACGTAATCGTTAAAGAAAACGAGACTTTGGATAGTGCGTTACGTCGTTTCAAGAGAAGCTGTGCAAAAGCCGGCATCCAGCAGGAAATTCGTAAAAGAGAGCATTACGAGAAACCAAGCGTAAGACGTAAGAAAAAATCTGAAGCTGCAAGAAAACGTAAATACAATTAATTTGAATAATTAATTCAGAAACAAATCCCTGATTATTGTCAGGGATTTTGTATTGCGTGTGAAAAATTTATTTTTCACACTATCATAACTCCCGGCTTTTCATAATATTTATGTTATAGATGAACTTACGGGAGCGATGAGTGTTGAAAAAAGAAAAAAAGCGAATTATCAGCCTGTTTGTGGTGCTTTGCCTGTGCGTAAATATATTGACATATATGATGCCTATGCAGGTTTATGCGGCACCGGAGGTTTCCGCACCCTCATATATTGTGATGGAGGCATCCACAGGGCAGGTTATTTGTGAGCAGGATGCGAATACCAAAAGAAGTCCGGCAAGTATCACCAAGATTATGACGCTGCTTATTGTATTTGAGCATCTGAAAAGCGGAAGAATACATCTGGAAGATACGGTGACAACCAGTGCTTATGCCAAGTCAATGGGCGGCTCACAGGTATTTTTGGAAGAGGGAGAAATCCAGACATTGGACACTCTGATAAAATGTATTGCAGTCGCATCAGGAAACGATGCCAGTGTGGCAGTAGCTGAGTACATAGCAGGCAGTGAGAGTGAGTTTGTAAAGCTGATGAATGAAAAAGCGGATGCCATGGGTCTTCAGAATACGCATTTTGAGGACTGCTGCGGCCTTACGGATTCGGATAATCATTACACTTCTGCCAAAGATGTGGCAATCATGTCAAGGGAACTGATTACAAAATATCCGGAAGTCTTTAAGTATACGAAAATCTGGATGGAGGATATTGAACATCGTACGGCACAGGGAACGTCCATTTTTACATTGTCAAGTACCAACAAGCTGTTGAAGCGCTATGAGTATGCAACAGGGTTAAAGACCGGTTCGACCTCCAAGGCGAAATACTGTTTGTCGGCAACGGCCAATAAAGACGGAATGGAACTTATTGTGGTAATTATGGCAGCCCCCGATAATAATACAAGATTTTCAGACGCAATTGCGCTTTTTAATTACGGATACAGCGTCATAAATATGTATACAGATGAAAATAAGGATCCTCTTCCATCACAGAAGGTACATAGAGGTGTGGAAGACGAAGTTAATCTGGCTTATGCGGGAGAATTTAAGTATCTGGATACTGCCGGAAATAATCTGAATGATATTCAAAAGGAAATCAGTCTGCCGGATATGATTGAAGCACCTGTTGCGGAAGGTGATGCGGTAGGAGAGGCCGTATACAAATTAAACGGAAACCGTATCGGAAGCGTATCAATCGTTGCGGTAAAAGATGTGGAGAAAGCCGGATATCTGGATTATTTGAAGAAAGTATGGGATAGATATCTGATTATGTAGTCTATAGTGTGGAGGCGGAGCGTAAAAGCAATGCCTCCTTTTTATATGCTTTTATCGCGAAAAATGAGGTCTACAAAAATTCAAAGTTATATGATAATATTATCCTATGTAAGTTCTGAATATGGAGGATATATTATGATAGAAAATATTACGGTTAACGATCAGAGCAGCATCCGCATTGGGGGAGAGCAGGTTCTTTATTTTGACCCATTCAATATCAAAACACAGCCGCATGATGCAGGAGTGGTTTTCTTCACTCATTCGCACTATGATCATTTTTCACCGGATGATTTTAAAAAGGTGGCAAATGAGGATACCATATATGTGGCGCCGGCGGATATGGAAAAAGATTTAAGAAAAGCAGGGATTCCTGAAAAGAACATAGTTACTATGAAACCGGGTGAAAAGGGACAAGCCTTAAATATGGAAGTTGAAGCAGTTCCGTCCTATAATATAATGAAACCTTTTCATCTTAAGAAAAACGGCTGGCTCGGCTATGTGGTAACAGTAGGGGGCACAAGAATCTATGTCTGCGGGGATATGGATGCAATCCCGGAGGGTAAAGCGGTCAATTGTGATATTGTATTGGTGCCGATTGGCGGAAAGTTTACTATGAATGTAAAAGAGGCAGCATCTTTTGTTAACGAGATGAAACCAAAGATTGCAATTCCCACGCATTACGGAAGCATAGTAGGAAAAAAAGAAGACGGACAGGAGTTTGCAAGGCTTGTGGATAGTGATATACAGGTAGTGATAAAACTGGCTTAGTTTACATAACTTGACATTTTGCCGGTTTATACATCAATTCTATCATTGCGATTTTCATATATTATATGATATACTTTATAGCGTCCGTAAAGGAGAAGAAAGATGCTCCAAATTATATCGCTCATAATACTGCTCATTATCTGCTTTTTTTTGATAGTTATGTTTATTGACTGTAACCGTTTCATAACAACCGTTTATGAAATTGAGTCAAAGAAAATCGGCAGAGAATTTACCGTTGTACTTTTATCGGATTTACACAATAAATCCTTTGGAGTGCAGAATGAAAAGCTGCTTAAGGCAATAGATGAGCTCTCGCCCGATGCAGTTATTACGGCCGGAGATATGATCACAGCTCAAAGAAGTGAAAAGTATAAGATTGCAGCTTCATTTATGGAAAAGCTTGCAGCAAAATATCCGGTCTATTACGGAATGGGAAATCATGAACACTGCGTGGGTGAAGAACCTGACAGATTCGGGGATATATATGAAAAGTACATGGAGATATTGTACAAAGCCGGAATCGAGCCTTTAATAAATGAAAATGTCAGCCTTCCGTCGGCAAATATTAAAGTCTGCGGACTGCAGATGGACAGGCGTCGTTATTATGGCAAATTTATTAAGAAAGCAATGCCGGAAAACTATCTTACGGGTATTTTGGGGAAGGCGGACCGAAACAGTTTTCAGATTTTAATTGCGCACAATCCCGATTACTTTGAAGATTATGCAAAGTGGGGGGCGGATTTGGTTGTTTCGGGACATGTACATGGCGGACTGATGCAGCTTCCGGTACTTGGAGGAGTGATATCTCCGAAACTGACACTTTTTCCCAAATATGACGGTGGAAAATTTGAATACGGAAATTCAGTAATGCTTCTTAGCAGAGGGCTTGGGACACATACACTGCCAATCAGGATATTTAATCCGGGAGAACTGGTGTTTGTCAGACTGAAGCCGCAAGCATAACATATTATTAAGATAAAGGTGGATAACCCATGGCTATACCGGTTAAGCTGGAGGTCTTTGAGGGACCTCTGGATTTATTATTGCATTTAATAGATAAAAATAAGGTTGATATTTATGACATTCCTATTGTAGAAATCACAGAGCAGTATCTGGATTACATCAAACAGATGGAAACAGAGGATATGAATGTCATGAGTGAGTTTCTGGTTATGGCGGCAACGCTGATTGATATCAAGTGCCGTATGCTTCTGCCCAAGGAAGTGAATGAAGAAGGGGAAGAAGAGGACCCCAGAGCCGAGCTTGTTGAAAAACTGCTGGAATATAAGATGTGTAAGTTTATGTCCTATGAGCTTAAGGACAGAATGATAACGGCAGAGAAGAGCTTTTATAAGAGGCCTACCCTTCCAAGGGAAGTCAATGATTATGTAGAGCCTGTGGATTATGAGCAGCTTATCGGGGACATTACCCTTGCAAAGCTTCAGGATATTTTTAACTCCGTAATGAAAAGACAGGAGGACAAAATAGACCCTGTCCGCAGTACATTCGGTAAAATAGAAAAAGATGAAATTGATATGGAGCTAAAGACCGTTTACATAGAGGACTATATCAGATGTCACAGGAAGTTCAGTTTCCGTAAGCTTTTAGAAAAGCAAAACAGTAAGATGGAAATAATTGTAACATTTCTGGTAATTTTGGAACTTATGAAAATGGGCAGGATTGGAATTGAGCAGGAAAATATTTTTGCGGATATAATGATTACGTCCAAAGAGGCGGTTTAGAGGTAGAAAAAGAGGAAGGGATATACATATGGAAAAGCAGAAGGCAAAGGCAGTACTGGAAGCGGTCCTTTTTACAATGGGAGATTCGGTGGAAGTGGACAGGCTGGCGAGTGTTATAGAGGAAGATACCGACACGACAAAGGAAATTCTTGACGAAATGGCGCAGGAATACGAGACTGACGACAGAGGGATAGAATTGACTACATTGGACAATGCGGTGCAGCTTTGTACCAAGGGTGATTATTATGAGTATCTGATAAAAATCGCCAAAACTCCCAAGCGGTTTGTATTGACGGATACCTTGCTTGAAACCCTTTCAATTATTGCCTATAAACAGCCGGTTACCAGACTTGATATTGAAAAAGTACGTGGAGTAAGCTGTGACCATGCAGTCAACAAGCTGTTGGAATTTGATCTGATAACGGAAGTCGGCAGGCTGGATGCACCGGGAAGACCGCTGTTATTCGGAACAACCGAGCAGTTCCTTAGAAGTTTCGGGGTAAAATCGCTGGAGGACCTTCCGGAAATCAATCCGGTACAGATGGAAGAATTTAAGATGCAGGCGGAATCGGAGATAGAGATGCAGTTGGATATTTAGTATCACCTTGAATTTAAGCGCATATATATTAACGATGAATGATTACGGGTTAATATATGTGCGCATTTTCTTTTAAAAAAATTACCGCCTCAATAAAACCATATAAACAAAACAATATAGTGATTAATAAACGAATTCGTAGAAGGCATTGCAGTAAAGGAATAAGTCTTTTATTCATTCTGGCTATGTTAGCAGTTAGCATAAGACCGGTAAATGCATCGGCAGATAATTCATTATTGATTAGTGCTGCAGAGAATAATACCGGAGATAGTAGTAAGCAGCAACAGCCGCAGCAACTACAACTCTATGCTCAGGCAGCAGTACTTATGGATGCCGACTCGGGTCGCGTATTATATGGAAAAAATGAAGATGAAGTGCTCCCTATGGCAAGCACAACCAAGATAATGACCTGTATTCTGGCGTTGGAATACGGAAATCCTGACGATATCGTGGAAGTTTCTTCATATGCGGTCAGTATGCCTAAGGTTAAACTATATATGAAGCAGGGGGAGAAGTATCGTCTTGGCGATTTGCTCTATTCACTGATGCTTGAGTCCCACAATGATTCCGCAGTTGCGATTGCGGAGGCAGTGGGCGGCAGCGTTGAAGAGTTTGCGGTTATGATGAACCAGAAAGCAAGAGACATCGGCTGCTTTGATACATATTTTATTACACCTAACGGGTTAGATGCGGCCGTGAACAATACCGGCAAAGTTCATTCCACTACGGCTGCCGACCTGGCCAAAATAATGGCATACTGTGTCAAGGAGTCCCCGGCTAAAGAGCAGTTTCTCAATATCACCCAGACAAGAAATCATAGTTTCACTGACTATAGTGGTCAACGTAATTTCAGCTGCAGTAACCACAACAGCTTTTTGAGTATGATGAGCGAAGCAATTTCAGGTAAGACCGGTTTTACAAACAAGGCAGGTTACTGTTATGTAGGTGCTGTCGAAAGTGAAGGCAGGACTTTTACGGTAGCCCTTCTTGCCTGCGGCTGGCCGAACAATAAGAACTATAAGTGGAGCGATATGAGGAAACTGACGGAGTATGGTATGAAAAATTATGAATGCCGGGACATCTATCAGGAAAAACACTTTAATGATATACCGGTTATAAACGGAATTGCAGGAGAAAATTCCACTCCTTATGATGAGACCTATGTCAGTGTCACTTATGAAAAACCTGAAAACGACTCTCTGACATACCTTCTTTGTGCACAGGACGAGGTGGAGGTTAAGATAAACATTGAAACTCAGATTGAAGCACCTGTCGCGGCCGGAGAGCAGGTTGGTCAGATATTGTACTATCTTAACGGCGAGCTTATTAAGGTTTATCCGGTTATCACAACGGATGAGGTAGGCAGGACTAACTATCCTTGGTTTTTGAAGTATATATTAAAACTATTTCTTTTAAACTGAATTAATAAAATTTTTAACAAATTCTTTATAATTTTTTCAATTTTTATCTAGTCGTTTTTGGTAATATATGTTACACTTGTAATGTTGCTAAGATACTCAAGCAGTCTGTTTAATATGCGGACTGCGAAATAATATGTTAGTATTATTTATATAAGATAAATGGAGGGCTGAAAAATGAGTACTATTTCTCAGGCGGGGCAAAGAATCAATGCTTTGCTCGATGAAAACAGTTTCGTTGAAATCGGTGCACTTGTCAGCGCAAGGGCAACAGACTTCAATCTGAAACAGACGGAAACTCCCTCAGACGGTGTTATTACCGGCTATGGAGTGATTGACGGCAATCTTGTGTATGTGTACAGTCAGGACGCTTCCGTACTTAACGGAACGGTTGGCGAGATGCATGCAAAGAAAATTGCAAACCTCTATGATTTGGCTATGAAGACGGGAGCACCGGTTATTGGTCTGCTTGATTCTGCCGGTCTTAGATTACAGGAAGCTACGGATGCCCTGAATGGCTTTGGCGAGATTTACCTGAAACAGACATTGGCTTCCGGTGTGATTCCGCAGATTACGGCTGTTTTCGGAACATGCGGCGGCGGATTTGCGGTTTCTGCAGGTATTACAGACTTTACTTTTATGGAGGCAGATAAGGCAAAATTATTTGTAAATGCTCCAAATACGCTTGATAGCAACAATGTTGCTAAATGCGACACAAGTTCCGCGAAGTTCCAGAGTGAAGAAGCAGGTACCGTGGATTTTGTTGCAGATGAGGCATCGGTTCTTGCAAAAATAAGGGAGCTGGTATCAATACTTCCTGCAAACAATGCGGAAATAGCAGTATCTGACTGCACCGACGATTTGAACAGAGGCTGTCCGGAACTTGCAAACTGCGTAGGCGATACTTCAATCGCATTGTCCCAGATTGCAGATAACGGAGTATTTGTTGAAGTAAAACAGAACTTTGCAAAAGATATGGTTACAGGCTTCATTAAATTGAACGGAGCAACCATTGGTGCTGTTGCAAATCGTACAGAAGTATATAATGATGAAGGCAAGGTAGAAGAGAAATTTGATGCGGTACTTTCCGCAAACGGAGCAAAGAAGGCTGCGGATTTTGTTAATTTCTGTGATGCTTTTGAGATTCCGGTCCTTTCTCTTACTAATGTAAAAGGCTTTTTGGCTGATAAATGTAATGAGAAGAAAATTGCAGATGCTGCTGCAAAACTTACATATGCATTTGCAAATGCAACCGTTCCCAAAGTAAATGTGGTAATCGGCAAGGCATACGGAAGCGCTTATGTAACTATGAATTCCAAGGCAATCGGCGCAGACATCACAATGGCATGGCCGAATGCGGAAATCGGTACTATGGACGCTTCTCTTGCTGCTAAAATTATCTGTGACGGACAAGGCGCGGATGCAATCGATGCCTGTGCAAAAGAGTATGCGGCATTGCAGAACAACGTAACCAGCGCGGCTAAGAGAGGATATGTAGACCAGATTGTAGAGCCTGTTGATACAAGAAAATATATCATTGGCGCGTTTGAGATGCTGGCTGCAAAATGCGAAGGCCGTCCTGAGAAAAAACATGGTACAGTTTAGAAAGGGTGATACTTAATATGAAAAAACTATTAGCAGTATTAGGTATGATTACCTGTATGATTGCATTGGCTGCCTGCGGTGCTGCGGATGAAACTCAGTCATTAAGCGAAGATGAAAAGACGCAGTTGATTACAGCCGGAGAGATCAATGTTAATGCGCTGTATCAGGTTATAGCCTCAGATACGGTAGAGCAGTATGCAGGCAATGAAGCTATATACAACGGTCTGCAAAGCTTTAAAAGTGCATTGGAAGATATGGGTAATTATATAGGTGCATCGGGCGGTGAAGCAGAGATTAACGGTGAAGAAACCATTATCAGGATTAATATGGGCGGAACCGATCACGATGCTGTTGCGGAAATGGTAATAAACTCTGAAACAACAGATTTTATAAGTATATCAGTAAACGTTATTTACACATTTGCTGAACAAATGGAAAAGGCGGGATTAAATACCTTGCTTGGCATGGGAACCGTATTTGTCATTTTGATCCTGATTAGTCTGATCATATCTGCATTTGGTCTGATTGCCAAGGCCCAGAAATCTGAGAAGAAGGCTGAGGCTCCGGCGAAGAAGGTTGACAATGTAGTGGCTCAGATTATGGAGAAAGAAGAACTTTCCGACGATCTTGAACTGGTAGCAGTTATTTCAGCGGCAATCGCTGCGTACGAAGGCTCCGGTTCGACCGACGGTTTTGTTGTAAGATCAATTAGAAAAGCACGTAGATAATAGAATGGAGGATATGAAATGAAAAATTATACAATTACCGTAAACGGAAGCGTATATGACGTAGTAGTGGAAGAAGGTGCAACAAGCGGCGCACCTGCAGTTGCGGCTCCCGCAGCTCCTAAGGCTGCTCCCAAGGCAGCACCTGCAGCAGCTCCGGCTCCTGCAGCATCAGGCGCAGCAGGAAGCATTAAGATTGAAGCCGGTGCGGCAGGCAAAGTATTCAAGATTGAGGCAAGTCAGGGACAGGCAGTTAAGAAGGGTGATGCTGTGGTAATTCTGGAAGCTATGAAAATGGAAATCCCTGTTGTTGCACCACAGGACGGTACTGTTGCAAGTATCAATGTATCCGTTGGCGATCCTGTTGAAGCAGGCGCATTGCTTGCGACCATGAATTAAGGTATCAACGGTTTTTAGTTAATTTTATTACAACAGGAGGTAAAAACATGGATTACATATCAAATACGCTATCCAATCTGATTCATCAGACAGCCTTTTTCAACCTGGATTGGAAAAACTATGTCATGATTGTGGTAGCATTGGTATTCCTATATCTGGCTATCAGACATGAATTTGAACCGCTTCTTCTGGTACCCATCGCATTTGGTATGCTGCTTGTTAATATCTATCCGGATATTATGGCAGAATACGGCGAAGGCGGCATGGGCGGCGGTCTACTGTATTATTTTTACAAACTGGATGAATGGGCAATCTTACCTTCGCTTATATTCATGGGCGTAGGTGCGATGACCGACTTCGGTCCGCTTATTGCCAATCCTAAGAGTTTCCTGCTTGGTGCAGCGGCTCAGTTTGGTATTTTTGCGGCTTATTTCGGAGCAATTGCAATGGGCTTTAACGATAAGGCAGCAGCTGCAATCTCCATTATCGGTGGTGCGGACGGTCCTACATCTATCTTCCTTGCAGGTAAGCTGCAGCAGACTACATTGCTTGGACCGATAGCGGTTGCGGCATATTCATATATGTCACTTGTACCTATTATACAGCCGCCTATCATGAAGCTTCTTACAACTGAGAAGGAAAGAAAGATTAAGATGGCACAGCTTCGTCCGGTTTCCAAACTGGAGAAGATTTTATTCCCGATTGTCGTTACCGTAGTAGTATCATTGATACTTCCTACAACTGCTCCGCTTATCGGTATGCTGATGCTTGGTAACTTATTCAGGGAGTCAGGTGTTGTAAGACAGTTACAGGAAACTGCTTCCAATGCCCTTATGTATATTGTAGTTATTATTCTGGGTACCTCAGTTGGTGCAACCACCAGTGCAGAAGCATTCTTGAATATAAGCACACTTAAAATCGTCGCACTTGGTCTGATAGCATTTGCTTTCGGTACCGCAGCGGGTGTAATTTTTGGTAAACTTATGTGCATTGCTACTAAGGGAGCTGTTAATCCGCTTATCGGTTCCGCAGGTGTATCAGCCGTTCCAATGGCAGCAAGAGTTTCACAGAAAGTCGGTGCGGAAGCTGACCCTACCAATTTCCTTTTAATGCATGCTATGGGACCTAACGTAGCAGGCGTTATCGGTACGGCAGTAGCAGCCGGAACGTTTATGGCGGTATTCGGAGTGTTCTAAATCAGAAATATTAGTTATCGAAATAAAGTTTAAAAGTTGTCAAAAGATTATATATAGGAGGAATAAAAATGGCAGAAAAAAAACCAATTAAAATTACGGAAACAATTCTGCGTGATGCACATCAGTCTTTGATTGCAACCAGAATGCCCACCGAATTGATGCTTCCGATTGTTGAGACCATGGATAAAGTCGGATATCATTCGGTAGAGTGCTGGGGTGGTGCAACTTTTGACGCATCTCTTCGTTTCCTTAAAGAAGATCCATGGGATAGACTTAGAAAATTAAGAGACGGATTTAAAAATACAAAACTTCAGATGCTTTTCAGGGGTCAGAATATCCTGGGATACAGACCTTATGCTGATGATGTTGTAGACAGCTTTGTAGAAAAATCCATAGCAAACGGTATTGATATCATCCGTATCTTTGACTGTTTGAATGATCTTAGAAACTTACAGGAAGCAGTAAATGCAACCAATAAAGTTAAAGCAAGAGAGGGAAGAGGTCATGCTCAGGTAGCTCTTTCCTATACACTTGGTGATGCTTATACAATGGAATACTGGATGGATATGGCGAAAAAAATTGAGGAAATGGGTGCCGATTCCATCTGTATCAAGGATATGGCAGGACTTCTGGTTCCTTATAAGGCATCGGAAATGATTGCAGCTATGAAGTCCTCAACCAAACTGCCTATACAGCTGCATACACACTATACTTCAGGTGTTGCGGGTATGACATATCTTAAGGCGGTAGAGGCAGGCGTTGACGTAATCGACTGTGCAATTTCTCCTTTTGCAATGGGTACTTCACAGCCGGCTACAGAAGTTATGGTTGAAACCTTCAAAGGAACTCCTTATGATACGGGCTATGACCAGAACCTTCTTGCTGAAATCGCAGATTACTTCAGACCTTACAGAGACGAATGTCTTGCAAGCGGTCTTCTCAATCCCAAGGTTATGGGTGTTGATATCAAGACTCTGTTATATCAGGTACCCGGCGGTATGCTTTCCAACATGGTTAGCCAGTTGAAAGAGC
>JAFLTH010000096.1 GCA_022510525.1 Lachnospiraceae bacterium
CACACGGACCTGAACCGTGCGCGTCTGCCAATTCCGCCATTCCTGCGAACAAATGCTATTTTAACTTTTTTTAGGACTTCTGTCAAGTCCATTTTCCAATAATATCAATATTGATATGTTATGTAAACCATTCTTTGCATACATCAACCCAAGCCTTGAATCCGGAATATTTTTCCAACTCATCTAACGTAAGCTCAATTGCACTGTTACTGCTCCCGCAGGCCGGAAAAACAGTATCGAAGCGCTTTAGAGATTCGTCAAGATAGACATCTATTCCTTCGTTTATTCCAAAGGGACAGACACCGCCTACCGCATGTCCGACCAGATTTTCCACTTCATCAGCGGAAAGCATCTTTGCTTTTACCCCAAAACGGTCTTTATACTTACGGTTATCAACCTTGGCATCTCCGGCAGTAACAACCAGTAATGCCTGTCCATCCACCATAAAAGATAAAGTTTTGGCTATACGCTTCGGCTCACAGCTTAAAGCTGCTGCGGCAAGCTCTACAGTTGCGCTGGATACGTCAAATTCCCGTATACGGTCTTCCATATTATACTTAGTAAAATATTCCCTTACTCTTTCAATTGCCATTTTTTCTTCTCCTGATTTTTCTATTTTGCTCTGAATCATTACTCGCCAGCTTCAATGCAAACGGAATTAAGCCCATAAAAGCGACAGACTCCTGCATTCACCCAATCCTCATTATCTATAGATATATCTGACGTACATATAAGTTTCGGCTTAGCAGGCAGGGGAGCTACTTCTACATCCAGACCTGCCGAGGTATTATAAATTTCAACACGCTCCTGCATAGCCTCGCCGTATGCGGCCGCATTACCGTTTAATAAATCCACTGCGGCAATACTGCAGGTATAATATTCAGGCTGCGGAATCACACAAAGCAGAGAGCCAAAAAGTAAAAACACTATACAGGCAGTCACGGTAATTTTTGAATTTACAGACAGAAAATCTTTTGCCAAAAGTTTTTCTGCTGTTGAGTTTACTTTTGCAGCCTCATCCAATGCCACAGTCCTGTTTTCATCAAATCGCTTCTGTGCCCAGCCCGTCACATAACATACCGTCAGGGTCAGCAAAAGTATATACATAATATAAACAAGCGACTGGATTCTTCCCGCCTCTATGTTTCCGGTTCCGTATAGCGGCGGAGTAATCATCGCAGCAAGAATACAGTAATTTAAAAGTATCACAAAAAGCGGACAGGGAAACTTAAAGTCTATGCCTTTGGACGCATTCCAGAAAAACGTCGCAATCAGTATGACAAACACCAGCTCTGCCCAGCCTGTCCACTCTCCTATGCAATAGTCCAATACATAATAAAATGATACAAAAATCGCCTTAAACGGAGACATTCCCTCCGATACCGCTTCTCTTAACGCATTTCCGGGCGCTGTTATGTTCATAATAAACGCAAGATAAAAGACCACAGCCGGAATCAATATGAGTCTCTGCTGTTTAAATCTTTTTAATAAAACAATCGCAAAAATCAACATTGCCAATACGATTCCTACATTCAGTGCAGTCATATAATTGCCTAATCCGACTATAAAACCAAGTATTGCAGAGATTATGAAATCCCTGCATTTTTTACGCTCTGACTTTTGCATAAATGCGGATAAAAGCAATCCATAGAAAAACAACGAAATTCCGTGCATAAATGTATAATGCAGCGCACCATTGTACCAGAACAACCCCTCACCGGGCTCCGGCATACGCTGTATCGTTACCAAAAGCATAAGAACAATAATACTGTTGCTAAGATATGCATTGGCTTTTAGCAGTTTGACAAATATGATATTCATAAGATAAACCGTACCAAGGCTAATAATACCGACCATCAGAACCGGCGTAATTTTATACAAGCCTTCCCCAAACACTGCCGGCTGCAGAGCCATAAAAAAAGAGGATGAAAGACAGCCTGTCCAGTTCTGATAATATTCCCACGCCCTCGTTGCTGCGCGTACAATCACCGCTATAGCCGAATGACTTTCCATCCAGACACCCCTGCAGGCCGCACCGAATGTATAGTCATCGGCAACCGGATAATTATAAACCCCTATCCAAAATAACGGTATCAATCCGGCAATAAACACAACTATCAAAAGACACAGCAAACGCCCGGGCGTAATAATGCTATCTAAAAAATTTATGCATTTATCAAGCATAGCCGATAGTGTTATTCTTTTACCGCTCTCTTTTTTCATCTATACTCCTTTTAAGACAATCTCTCTTCTGCCTACAGGCAATTTTGTAATGTAAGAATTATATCATAAGTCAATTTTCATTACAATGTTATGCAGGGGAATATAAATTAATATGAATTTTGAAAAATGTATTGACTTTTTTTGTTTGCAATAGTAAGATATGATTTGTGTTGTGAATATGCGCGGAAGTGTCGGAACTGGCAGACGAGCAAGACTAAGGATCTTGTGACCGTTAGGTCGTGAGGGTTCAAGTCCCTTCTTCCGCAGTATTTTGAGAGTAAGGAAGCCCATAAAATCGGGCTTCCTTACTTATTTTTACGTTTTGTAAGTAGCTACATAGAAAAACCACCCCAAAACTTTGGCCAGTGACGGGGTGGTATTTCTACTCTCAAACCAGTCAACCCACCTTGTGGGCGGTTGCTTTCTTTAAATTAAGTATAGCATTTCTGCCTAAAATGTCAAGGAACTTCCCCAACCTATTTTTACACTTCGTTTACACACCCCAAGCCAGCACTCCGGAAATCCCCTTTTCACATTGTCTCTAATCTCGAATTATATATTACTATATGTTTTTTTTCAAGAAAAAGGGCATAATGATAAGATGCTTGAAATTTTCAGTGATATTATAATAATTCTAATCAATATACAAAGCTAAATTAATATGCTAAAATAACCTAAAGTAATATATGAGAGGGAAAATAATGCGTATTATAGAAATTGATACCGGTACAGGAATAGAAAAGTATGAATATGTTGACGAAGATATCGATACATACCTTGTAAGCTCTGAAGATATAGATTTGTCTCAAGAAGGATTTGTATTCAAGCGGATACAATATGATAACAGTATGGTTGAGAAAAAATGTAAGCTTATAAAAAAGGAACGTGTCGCAAAACAATATGCCGATTGGACCGAAACTTACACTTATTTCTGTGGTATAAGCTGTTGGTATGAAGAGATGGACGGTTTCATTCGTATATTCACAAATGACGTACCAAAAAAACTTAGAAATAAGTTTAAATATGAAGAATTTCTTATAGAAGATCCGGGGCAGCAGTTTCCGCCGAGACAAGGGCATCATTATTACAAAGATGTCTCCTATAGTGACAAAAGATTACAAAAAGATGTCGTTATTAAAAAACATCAAGATTTTATGATAGATCTTCATGGAATGACTGCAGAAATAAACGAAGAAGAAAGGAAAAATTTAACTGTTGAATATCTCATAAACAAAGTACGCAAACCAGTTGATGGTTTTGAACCGCTAAACTCACTGTTATTTGGAAGTTATGGCTACAGAATTCCAGATAAGTTATATTCTACAGATTTAGACTTGGTTTTCGATAAGATACTACCAGGTATATACAGATTATATGCCTCTGAAAGTCCCCGCTTAATTACCACATTCTTATATGATCTTATTAATGTTATCATAAATGGCTATCGAAGTATCAATGAAAAATATAAGCCTAAAAGGATATGGATAGAGAATGGAAAAGCTGTCTACCCGAGTGAAGATTATACAGTTTTTATGATGATACAATTTCACTTGAAATTGATGGAGAAACACAAGAAACAAGAAGCTCCATATACATTGCTGGAGCTTAAAAACATCAGTTATTGGTTAGAGAGAATCGATAAAAAATATTTAGATAGCCATAATAAAGTTTATTGGAATGACAAGGTAATCTGTGACGATCTAGGTAATTATATTAAAAACGCAATGGAGGAACTTGTTCCTTATTTTTCACACATTTATTTATAAAATATCGTAAACTCCTTTGCCAAACCTTTTCAACTGTGCTATGATGCTAATAGGAGCACCGTGTTGCAGGGTGGATATGCTGACTTTTGGCATTTTCCTTTTGGCATTACTTACATTCGTGTTTACGTTTTGTAAGTAACACTACATAGAAAAACCACCCCAAAACTTTGACGAGCGAAAGGGTGGAATTTCTACTTTTAAACTTGTCAACCCACCTTGTGGGCGGTTGCTCTCTTTAATTTAAGTATAGCATTTCTGCCTAAAATGTCAAGAAACTTCCCTGACTTAATTTTCAGTTTTCTTCCTCAAAAATCCAGATAGATTCAGGCCTGGCGTTCTCCTTTCTGTCGACCTCGAGTATGCGGACTTTTCTACAAAGTTTCCGTTACTTCTAAATCTTCCTCCGTGATAGTCACCAGTTCATCCACATTTCCTGTCTGCTGCCGGACAATACGGTTTGCCTGATTGATAACCACTTTTTCAAAATAATTACGGATTTCCCTGGCATTGGCAAAGTCCTTACCTTTTCCTGCAATCATCTTTTGAATATGATAAAGAATTTTGTCCTGAATGGACGCATCATACTTGTAATCGCTCTGATGACAAAGCTGCTTAAAAATCTGATAAAGCTCCATGACAGAATAATCCTCAAAGGTAACATATTTGTTAAAACGGGAACGCAGTCCCGGATTGGAATCCAAAAAAGCCTCCATGGGTTCCGGATAGCCCGCCACAATGACAATCAGCTCATCCCTTCTATCCTCCATGAGTTTTAACAGAGCATCCACCGCTTCTTGACCGAAATCCCCCTCACTTTGTCCTCCCGCAAGAGTATATGCTTCATCTATAAAGAGAATTCCGCCCACGGCCTTTTCCACAACCTCTTTGACTTTCCCGGCAGTCTGTCCCATGTAGCCTGCTACCAGTCCGGAGCGGTCTGTTTCCACCAGCACACCTCTGTCCAACACACCAAGGCATTTATAAATCTCAGCCAGCTTTCTGGCAATGGTTGTCTTGCCGGTTCCCGGATTCCCGGTAAATACCAAATGCATAGACATTGTCGGCATTTCCAGTCCTCTGCTCTCCCTAAGCTGCTTGATACGGATAAAATTTACCAGATTGTGAATCTCTTCTTTAACCGCTTTCAAGCCAATCAGACTGTCCACTTCTTTCAAAAGACGCTCTATCTCCGCCTCCGTATCTGCCGACTGGATAACAAAATCAGCCTTTTTCTCCCTTTGGATTTCTATTTCATTCTTTTCTTCCCTGGTCTCTGTCTCTTTGATAAAATCCAGACTTTGCGCGATAAAACTGTCCAGCGCATTCACTTCAAATTTCATACGGCTGCCATTACAACTGATAATTACACTGCCGAACTGTTTGAAAGCATTCACAAACTCTCTGGATTCTATCAAAATACACTGTGCCCCCAAATACTCACTTTTTTCTTTTTCCGCAACCAATTTCACAATCTTGGGAACTTTATTGAGATAACAATTTGCATCCTGCAGATCCTCATAGTAAGTTTCACGGATATTTTCCTGATTGTATCTGGTTAAAAAAATATTGTTGATGGTAATCAGCTCGGCTTTATCCAACTCTCCGTCCACCATGGCAATCAAATATCCCAAGCGTATCAGTTCGCTTCGAAATAAACTTACTTCTTTATTAAGACCATATTTATTTAATATTCTCTCACATTTAATGATTTGCTGCTCTACTGTAGCCATTGCAATTCCTTCCTGATTATCGTATGTGCCCTCTCAACATACCTGCTATTTTAAATTATAGCATATTACTCAGGAAGTTGTCATTGCTTTCCAGTCAAGTTATCTGTATTTGTTTTGTTAGCTTGATGCGAAAAACATTAGGGAACTCCCTTATCAGCGCATTCTCAATAATAGGCTCAATTGCTCCGCTAACAATCAATGAATAGCGTATTTTAAAATTTACTCTATTGTATGAGTTCAAATACATGTATGTCATCACCAATATTCATCCTGTACAGTTCGCCCATAGCTCCAACCGAGTCAGCCTGACCCAGGCTTTCGAGCTTATTAAACTCTTCGTCAATAAACCACGCTTCACCTTCATCAATCACAAGTGCATATCCGTTCACAAAAGCACCGGCGTCATCAAACATTGCCATTTCATTTCCGTCGTGGTCAATATAACCCCATTCTTCTCCCGACTGCACAAGCCAGTATTTTTCATCCGCCATACTTATGTAGTCATAAACTGCTGTAACCACTTCAGCGGCATCTGAAATATCATCTCCTCCGGTATTTTTTGCAAAATCCATAAGCACATACTTGCCGTCCACTTCAAATACCATTTTGGAACCATAATTGTAAAACGGGACTCCGTCCGTATAAAAGCTATGATAAGTATTCATCTCATTATATGTAGTCTGACCTATGCTTACCGTACCGTCTGCGCTGACAGACAGGTTAAAGTAATCCATTTTGGCTACCCTGTTATCCTGTTCGTCATAAACCATCAGCAGTCCCGCTTCTATGTAATCATTTCCGGTTACATAGTATCCGTTATTCATAGTGGAAAGCGGTGTCCTCCCAAGAAAGGAAGAAGCACCTTCACCGTTTCCCCATGCATTTGCCGATCCCGAAGAGGATGACTTTGATAATGATGCATTAATAATATCCCACCAAATATAATAATAAGGGTCTTCCCGCCATGACAAATCTCCGCTTAAATCAACGGTTCCAATACGTGGAACTATGTCATCCTCATAGGGTCCGGGAGCAGCGCTTCCCATATCCACGTATATGTAATCCGAGCCCACCGAGTTATATATATTGGAAATTCCATCATAGAATCCGTTTATTCTTGCCTGTGCGACTTCGCACTCCTCCGACACCAGCACGGTTCCATCCATACTGTGATACTCAATACGTGCCGTTTCATCACCTTCATGCAAGGTAATATACATTCCGCCTGAAGCTCTTACCTTATCAGTTCCCTGATAAACAGTTTTTCCGGCATTATCAAAAAGAAAATATTCCATTATATCCGAATTGTACAATATGAAATTCCCGGAATTATCGGGTGCTGCATAGAAATTAGTATATTCACAGGGCACAATTTCATTATTGTCATAGTTGATGGCTCCCCACATCCCGTTCTTTTTAACCGGAATACTGCCGCCGTAGGCATTTCCGTAACTTTCGTATGATGCGTCAAGTACCAAAATCTCATTCAAACCGGCTTCTTCCGATGCTTCCGCCTGTGTTTCGGACTCCTGCTCTTGAACCTCCTGTTGAGGTTCTTCCTGAATATCATTTTCAGGTTGCATTTCCGCTGACTCCTCATAATTATCCGGCACTTTGTTTCCTCCGGTTCTGTTTGAAGCTATCATCCATATTATTCCTACAACTGCGGTTAGTCCCACTATAAACGCCACTGCGTACTTACCCATTAAAGATTTATTTACAGGCTTATCCTTTATAGCTTCCGCACTTCCATTGCCTGCACTTTCTATACTTTCTTTTGCAGGGCCTTCTTTTGTTCCGCTAATCCCTGCTTCCCTAATAAGTGCATCGGACATAGGCGGAACTTCGCAAGCCTTTGCCTCTGCACCTAAGAACAGCAGCATAAACGGTGCCAAAGCGTAGAGCCTGGTACCTTTTTTCTCATCAAGTTCTACCACCGCATCCTTGATTTTTGCTTTTGCACGGTTTAGGTGCGATTTTACCGTATTGAGAGGAATGCCAAGTTCATTTGCAATTTCCTCCTGAGATAATTCGTTATAGTAAAAACCAATTACGCATAGTCTTTGCATATCCGATAAACCGTCAATTATTTCTTTAATCAACCGTTGCTTTTCCTTATTTTCCACAAGACTTTCGGGAATAAATTCCTCATTATCGGAAATCTTTTCCAGAAGGTCTTTATCTTTTATGTCTTCCTCATGTATGAGCAGACCGGAATTTCTTTTCTTAAGAAAGGCAAAACATTTTCTGTTTGCAATCACTGCTGCCCAGCTCAGAAAATTTTCCAGCTCTTTAAGCTGTCCGATGCTTCTGCTGATTTCCATATAAGTTTCCTGCAGCATATCCTGAGCAACATCCTCATCCTTTACCACATGCATGATACAAATATGCAAATAGGCATAAGACATACGATATATGCCTTCAAATGCTTCACTGTCACCTTCTTTATATCTTTTTACATAATTTCTCAGTTCATCCGATGTTATCATATTTTCCTCCTTTGTCATTAAATTTTAATCTTGTTAATCCTTTATGATAATATAGAGAGTAATAGTTGTAAGAAAGTTGCAGATAATATAAAAAAATTTTTAATATTGACAAATTTTATCACAACGCGCTATATATAACAACCAGCTGTGACTAAATACTTATAAAAGTAAAACAAATCTGTGTGAATAAGAAAAAATTGAGATGAACATTGCGATATTGTATACCATGTAGTAACATTAATAGTAATCAACTCGGGAGGATCAAATAATGGCAGTCTCAAATATAAAAATTTGAAAAAAGTTTTAGAATCTTAAGGAGTGAAAATAATATGTCTAAAGGAAAATTGGGAATGAGAATAGGTGAATCTGTATTCAGTATTTGCTATTTACTATTTGACGTAATAGCCGGAATAATATTTCTGCAAACCGGCTCGGATAATTTGTTTTTGCTATATGGAATAATGACACTGCTTCTTGGGTTCGGTGATGCTTTTCATCTCGTTCCGAGAGTTATAAAGAACATAAAAGGCGAATCCGCAAAAGTAACATGGTGGATGAACTTCGGGCTGGCGGTCACATCCGTCACTATGACTGTATTCTATATAATCCTGTTTTATATATGGAAAACAGTTAACGCTAATCCGACTATTCCGGATATTGTACCGATACTTATCTGGTGTACTGCATTGGCAAGGATTATAATATGCTTATTACCGCAAAACGATTGGCTTCATAACGGCAATAAAAAATTATCGTTATATCGTAATATAATATTCGCTATTACCGGCACCATTGAAGTGATATTGTTTTTAAGTTCAGGCGGAACCTACAATATAACGATGGCAATATGCATTTTCTTTAGCTTTTTATTTTATATTCCTGTCACACTATTTGCCAAAGAAAAACCCATGATTGGAATGCTAATGATTCCAAAAACCGTTATGTATATTATTATGATAAGCCTTGGACTGTCAATGTTGTAGTTTTTGCTGTGATAAAGATGGATTGACCAATCAAGTCAACCAAGAAACTGTCCCAGGACCTCCATAAACACATCCACATCAATCGGCTTCGCAATATGCGCATTCATTCCGTTCTTCAACGCCGCTTCCTTATCCTCTTCCAGCGCATTTGCCGTCATAGCTATGATTGGAAGCGTGTTTACATCTTTT
This sequence comes from Lachnospiraceae bacterium, assembly GCA_022510525.1. Taxonomy (GTDB): domain Bacteria; phylum Bacillota; class Clostridia; order Lachnospirales; family Lachnospiraceae; genus UBA3282. Next base: position 9,381 of record JAFLTH010000096.1, read on the forward strand.
CTTGGTAAACTTCTGATTGTCCGGGTTGCTTCATAGCCGTTCATAATCGGCATCTGTACATCCATTAAGATTGCATCATAATAATACTCTTCCGAGTTTCTCACCATAGCTACCGCATCTGTACCATCCGGTGCGGACTCAACCTTAAAGCCACTCTCTTCCAGAATCACTTCTGCAATTTCGCGGTTCAATTCAATGTCCTCTACAAGCAGGATACGCTTTCCGCCAAAATCAATCTTAGACAGTGTTCGTTCTTCTTCTTTTCCCAACATATTATTTGCTGCAAGCAGAGCGGATCTAAGATCTGACATAAACATCGGTTTTGCACAAAATGCCGTAACCCCGGCCTCTTTTGCCTCTTCTTCAATATCTGACCAGTCATATGCAGTCATAATAATAACAGGAACATCCTGCTTAACCACACTCCGGATTTTTCTTGCAGTTTCCACTCCGCTTACCTCCGGCATCTGCCAGTCAATAATATATGTATGGAAGGCATCACCCTCTTCATAAGCAAGTTTAGCACGATATACAGCTTCTTTTCCGGATGTTGTCCATTCAGAGCGCATACCTATCTCTTTGAGCATTTTATTGACACTGTCGCAGACATTGAAATCATCATCCACAACCAAAGCACGCAGACCGCCCAATTCTTTTATCTGTTCCTCGGTTTTTTCGTTATCCTGCAGTTTCAGGGTAAATTCAACGGTAAATGTACTACCTTTTCCTCTTTCACTCTCAACACTGATAGTACCATTCATCATTTCAATAATATTTTTTGTGATTGCCATACCAAGTCCGGTACCCTGAATTCCGGATTGTGTTACGGTTGTTTCACGTTCAAACGGTTCAAAGATATGCTCCACAAATTCCTGTGACATACCAATGCCATTATCTTTAATAATAAAGACATAATCAGCATACCCATGACGGAATGTTGATTTCTGAATAATGCGGAATGAAATGTTTCCTCCCGCTGGTGTATATTTAACGGCATTGCTCAACAGATTAATGAACACCTGGTTCAGTTTCAACGGATCCGCTATAACATCTTCATTAACAACCTCAAAGGTATCAATAAACAGTTCAAGCTGTTTTGCCTTCACCTGTGGCTGGATAATATTTACCATATTATGCATAAGTTCCGAAAGATTGCATTCCTGCTCCTTAATCTGCAGCTTTCCGCTTTCAATCCTGCTCATGTCAAGTATATCGTTGATCAGACTAAGCAGATGATTACTTGAGGAAAGAACTTTCTGAAGGCTGTCCTTAACCTGATCTTTATTATCAATGTGGCTTAACGCAATATTTGTAAATCCTATGATAGCATTCATTGGTGTACGTATATCATGGGACATATTTGAAAGGAATGTGGTTTTAGCCCTGTTTGCATGCTGTGCCTGCATCAAGGCATCCTGCAGTGCCTGTGTTTCTTCCCTCTGTTTTTGTACGGTTGCCGTAATATCTTTTGTAATGACCATAACCATAATATCGTCCGTATCATCATCACGTGTCATAAGATATGACTGACGTACACAGATTACATCTCCAAATGCATCATCACTCCAATATTCGGCAACTACTTCCGCCTCACCCTGTTCAAAATGCTTTTTCAAATACTCCAGATTAACTATGGTAGAGTATTCTTTCATAGATTCATCTAAAACAAACTGTTTCCAGCCTTCAAACCACTCGGATGCTTTACATGGAGCATTCAACCCCACTTTTTCCAGTATAGAACTCTGCTTACCGTCTTTTACAAGAACAATATCATTCTCAACAATATCCTTAGTCAGATTGAACTCAAAGTTGCAAATAGCATTGGCCGAAACCGCTATCCTATACTGTCTTTCCTTACGATAGGCAAGAGACATTTCCGCCTGAATACTAAGTTCTTTTTCCTTTATTTCGGTAATATTTTGACGTACAAACAAAACTTTGCTTGTTTTGCCATTGTTTCTTTCAACACAGATAATATTCACATGCTCCCACTCAGGGCGCCCTTCACGCATAACATAACATTCAAAACGCAAATCGTTATGTTTATCCAATGACTCAATTATGGCGTCCTTGCTAATCTTAGCGGCAAACTCCTCACGGTCACTTTCATTTATCATTAATGAACTCAAGTAGCTACGCAAATCTTCATATTGCCCGCTGACTGCCAGTCCGCTGTCCGGCGGTCTCGTGCCTATCAGATATTGGTATGTATCCGCCTCCAAATCAGCCATGGCGAATCGGGAAAACAATGTATTTACACCATCAATAATATAACCCATTTCCCGGTTTTCCTGCTCCAGTTTCTTCTTATCCCATCTGGCACGGAGGAGAATTGTAACAATATAAATTGCAAACAGGATGATCAGCGTAGTTTCCAGCTGAATTCCTACTATATTTTCATTCCTTATCATTTTCTGAGTAACACTCTCGGGAAAAGTCTGCACAAGGACATATCCTCTTTTTGGAAGATACATTACGCATATATTGTCGGTCTTGCTTTTGTCATCACAAATAAATGAACCTTCTCCGCCGTTTTCAAATACAGCCCTTACATTATTTGATGTTTCTATGTCAATCACATTGTTTTCCACAAACACGTCAATCAGATTATTTTCCGCGTATTCCATTCCGTTTGAGCTTGCAATCACTCTTCCGTCGGGCATACATAGATATACGTTCGCTTCCTCCCCGAAATATGTGGTGGTAAGCATATCCTTTAAATATTTCTCCGCCAGAAACACACCCCTGAGTACACCTATAATTTCACCATTATATCGAACAGGCGCATAAAAATTTGCTGTAGTCTCATTAAAAAAGTGTGAATTATATAAGATGGATGTCCCGCTTTTCCCTTCCATACCGTTCATAAAAAATCTCCGTTCGCTGGAATCGGCAGTCCGTCCGTCCGAAGAATAATCCTTACCGTTAGTATCTGTAAACAACATAGCATCAAAGAGGGAATTTCTTTCCATTTCCCCGAGCATTTTCTCGCTGATTACCGGCTCTTTCAGGCTTCCCTCCAAAAAGTATGCATAAGTATTGATCAGATTCAGCGCATTCTCCAATTCCTCATCTATACGGGCAGTAGTCAGTCTAGCCGAATCTGACGCATAATTTCTATTTTGTTCCTCCATACGTTTACTGTTTTGAGTTGTATACCAATTAAATAATATAACAATAACCACTATAAGGATCAGTATATAACAAATTTGCTGTATAGGTTTTTTCTTTCCCTTCATCAAAAACAGCCTCCTCAATAAGTAATTTCTGCTTTATTTCTATGTAAAAGCACAAAATGCACATTATGTATTATTATACTGCTGCTATTTTTAAAAATCAATTCTTCTTCTGTAACAAAAATTGAAATTTGTGTAAGGGGGACGGATGGAGAGGCGTCGGAGTCGGGGTGGGGCATAATTAACAGGGGATGTGGCGGCTTTCGGGAATAAGAACTTCTAATAGC
>JAFLTH010000097.1 GCA_022510525.1 Lachnospiraceae bacterium
TTCGTAAATTATCTGTAACGGAGCGAAAGCGTGTCTTGAAGCGGTAACCTTTTTCATCGCCTGCCCATCTCGGAGCCCTCCGTAACCTATGCTGCAAATAATAAAAAACGCCAACAACTTTATCTGGGGTCTCCCCCTCCTTTTCATCCTTATGGGAACCCACATATATTTCACCCTGAAACTCCATGCCCCACAGCGCAAAATCCTCTATGCTATCCGACTCTCACTTGGCATGGAAAATACAGGTAATAAAAATCTCTCGCCCTTTTCCGCGTTGTCCACCACCCTTGCGGCCACACTCGGCACCGGTAATATTATCGGAGTTTCTACAGCAGTTGCACTGGGCGGTCCCGGCGCTGTCTTCTGGTGCTGGATTACCGGAATATTAGGAATGGCAACCGCATACAGTGAATGCTACTTAAGCGTACTTTTCCGCAGCAGACAAAAAGACGGCACTTTCGTCGGCGGACCTATGTATGTGCTTCGCAATGGTTTACATAACAATGCATTGGGGAGTTTCTATGCTCTATGTACCCTGATTGCAGCTTTCGGCATAGGCTCTACCACACAGTCCAATTCCGTTACTCAGGCTGCTTATGCATCTTTTCATATATCCCCGCATATAAGCGGTCTCATCCTTGCCATCCTTACCGGCTGCGTCATTCTGGGCGGTATTAAGGCAATTGGCAGCCTCTGTGAAAGGGTGGTCCCGGCTATCAGCTTTTTCTATCTCTTTGGCTGTTTTTTGCTGCTTATATTATACCACAGACAACTACCTGCTGCCTGCATATGGATATTAAAAGATGCTTTTTCCATTACATCAATAGCAGGCGGTTTTATCGGCTCAACTATACAGCTTGCCCTGCGCTACGGCATAGCCAGAGGACTTTTTACAAACGAGGCCGGCATCGGCACTTCGGCCATCGCTGCCGCTGCTTCGGACACATATGACCCCAAAATACAGGCTTACGTGTCTATGACCGCGGTTTTCTGGGATACGGTAGTAATGTGTCTGGTAACAGGACTTGTAATTGTCTCAAATATGCTCTATGACCCGGCTTCCGTACAAAATATTCCCGAAACGGCTCTTACGGCAGCGGCATTTGCGCATCTTCCATATGTGGGAGACGCATTTTTAACGATTTCCCTTGCCGCCTTTGCTATAACCACCTTAATCGGCTGGTCCTATTTCGGGGAAAAAGCAACGGAATACCTTCTTGGGAAAAAAGGCATTCCGTACTATAAACTTCTTTATGTTATTATGATTTATCTTGGAGCTATCATTCCTATGAAACTTGTATGGGAATGTACCGATCTGATAAACGGACTCATGGTGGTGCCAAACATCCTTGCACTCTACTTTCTGCGCCGTCACATTAAACCATAATTAAATATCGTGCGTTATTTAATAACCGTTTAAATTTTGAAGTTTCCGACAATTTCCTGCAGGGACCGGCTGCTGCGTTCCAGTATGGCCATTTTACGCAGGATTTCTTCCGAACTTACGTTAGTATCCTGCATAGCTGACGCAACATTCTGGATATCTTCTTCAATTGTTGAGTTTACTTCCAAAATAGTATCGATATTTCCAAGCAATTCTTCTATAGATGCGCTCATTTCCTCTGCGGATGCACCTAAGTCACCGGCAATACTGTCATAGAAAAGTGCATCAGCCTTGTATTGTTTGGCCATATCAAGCATTGCATGATAATCACCGATAACATGGTCTTTCATAAAATTCAACAGGGTTCCGGAAGTATCTTTTAACTCCATAACGGAATCAACCACATCATCAATAACTTCCTGTATATTATCTACTGCAACCCTGGAATTCTCAGCAAGGTTTCTGACTTCATCGGCTACCACCGCAAAGCCTTTTCCGGCTTCACCGGCACGTGCCGCTTCTATTGATGCATTCAGGGCTATCAGATTGGTCTTTGACGCAATAGAAAGAATTTCCTGCGACAAAGTCTTGATATCCTCTACTTTTTCCGCATCCTGCAGAGCGGCTTCCAGTTTCTTCTCCACACTACGGTAAATCAAACTTGCCTGACCTTTGGCCGTTTCCGTGTCTGTAAGCACTTTTTCCGCACGTTCATTAATCTCGGAAGATGCATTTGCAGCTTCGGAAGCTTTAGCAGCCACCACCTCTACAACATTACCGATTTCGGAGCTTGACACACTGATAGACTTTGTAATGTTTGCAGCCTCACTTGTTCTTGATGTCACATCTACAATCAACTGATCCATCTTATCAAGACCGTTATTTAAATCCGCCATATCACTGTAGGCAGCGCCCGCACTTTCTTTGATGCCGTCAGCCTCTTCCTTGGTCCCGAGAATAGTATCTCTTATCTGCTTTCTTACGGACTTAGTGGCAAACTCTATTTCTTCCAGCTCATCCTTAAAGCCTTCTCCCACTTTATTCTTATCAGCATTGGATTGTACAACTTCATCTCTGAAATCACCACTGGCAAACTGTTTCAAATCTGCTATGGGTGCCAGAAGTTTATTGGCAGCTAAGACCACACAGACTACAATAACTATAATTCCTACTATGCTCACAAGTATGGTTGAAGTGATAAGACCTGCCAATTCACCCAAAACCACACTGACGGGTACAGCAACGCCTATCGCCCAATCACAGTCTCTCATAGACACTACTGCGAAATATTTTTTTATCCCGTCATAGTCTTTGCTTACAATGATTCCTTTTCCGGCTTTAATAAGGTCATTTACCGGTGCAAGCACACCGCCTGCAACGTCAGTCACGGCAGTTCCCGTATCTGCGGTAGGAAGAAATTCCTCCTTCGGGTGGGTAATAAAATATCCTGCGCTGTCTACCAGAAAACCGTAGCTGTTGTCTTCATCTAACCTATCCACTACATTTACCAGTTCCTGTATTGTAATATCGGCAGCGCTGACACCTACGATTTCTCCCTGCTCATCATGCAAAGTAGTAGCTATCGTTATGACAATTTTACCTGTAAAAGCATCTACATACGGGTCTGTAACAATTATCTCATCCGCTTCCTTGGCCTGTATATACCACCCACGTGTGCAGGGATCATAATCATCCCCCACTTCGGAATTGATGATCAGCATCGTATGGTCCTCAAAACCATAATAAGTATCCATAATAGTACCGTCATCTTTAGCAAGGCGGTCTGCCAGATAACTTTTCATCCCGGCATAGGATTCCTGACGCATTCTAAGTTCATATGTATTGGCATTTTCCTGTACCCATGCAATCTGCACTGCCATCCAGCCGTTAATCTCTTCCGCTGCTTTCTGTGCTTTATCATACTGTAATTCCTGTATATTACGGCTCAATGCCTTATTGGCGGTCAGATAACCGGCCAATGAACTGATTATCAGCACTATTATAGCAGCCAGTGATATAATAGCTATCAGTTTCCCCTTAATGGTCCTCATATGTGCCTCCCAAAAAAATACTTCCGCATTTTACACTTTAGTGAATATTATTATATAATATTTTAATAAAAACGTCTACAAAAATAATCACAGGATATTACAAGATAATCCCATACAGACTATTGATATAAAAAAGATGATAAGTTAAAATAATTATGTTACTGTATACTGTCTTAAAAGGCGGTTTAACTATCAATCATAAGAACAGGAGATTCATATTTATGTCAGATTATATGCTCAGTTGTTGTTCCACAGCAGATTTATCCAAAGAACATTTTGATAAAAGGAATATACGTTATGCCTGCTTTCATTTTTCACTGGATGACAAAGATTATTTAGATGACCTTGGTCAGTCAATTTCAATGGATGAAATGTATGCGAAAATGGTAGAGGGGGCTGCAACCAAAACCTCCCAGATTACGATAGGCGAATATGAAGAATACTTTGAAGAAATGCTTAAAGACGGAAAAGATGTACTGCACCTGTGCCTCTCAAGCGGCATCTCAGGCACCTACAATTCCGCCTGCATTGCCAAAGATGAACTTTCCGAAAAATATCCGGACAGAAAACTCTATATAGTGGATTCCCTTGCCGCTTCAAGCGGATTCGGTCTTCTTATGGAGACACTGGCCGATATGCGTGATTCCGGCATGGGTATTGATGAACTCCACGACTGGGTGGAGGAAAATAAACTCAGGCTTCAACACTGGTTTTTCTCAACCGACCTGACTTTCTATATCAGAGGCGGCCGCGTTTCCAAGGCAAGCGGCTTTATAGGTTCGGTACTGAATATTTGCCCTCTGTTGAACGTAGACTATGAAGGACGTTTAATACCGAGGGAGAAAATAAGGACAAAGAAAAAAGTAATAGCACGAATAGTGGAGCAAATGGAAACTTATGCCCGGGATGGTCTTAACTATAACGGCAAATGCTTTATCAGCCAGTCAGCCTGTATGGAAGATGCCAGAGCGGTTGCAAATCTTATAGAAGAACGTTTCCCCAAACTGAACGGAAAAGTGGAAATATTCCCGATTGGAGCTACAATAGGAAGCCATACCGGTCCCGGCACCGTCGCACTGTTTTTCTGGGGAGAAAAAAGAGAAGGGTAAGGTTGTTTTATGATAGATAAAGAAACATTCCATCCTCTTAACTATATAAAGAAGGAGGAATATTCAGGAAGCATGGATGGTATGCGATATATGTTAAAAAGAGTTAAAACGGAGAATGATGACATTATCAGAGTTACTATCTGGCCTGAGCCTTACGGAATAAACAAGACTCCTGACGAACAAAAGCAATCGATAGATGTGCCGCTTACCGATGAAGGAGTGGAAACAGCCGCCGACTGGCTTAACGAACAATATATTAAACAGGAAGAACGATGGAAGGAGAGCCTGCGTAAACCGCTGGTTTAAGATATTATTATGAGTGCAGAGCAAAAAGAAATTAAAAAATCCGAATCCAGGAAATCAGGTTACGAAATGGATATGTGCAGCGGCTCAATACTTAAGAAGTTACTCTTATTTTCATTGCCGCTTATGCTTTCAAGCCTTTTACAGCTGCTTTTTAACGCTGCGGATATCATAGTTGTCGGAAGATTTGCAGGTGATAATTCTCTGGCAGCGGTTGGCTCCACATCATCGCTCATTAATCTTTTGACCAACTTTTTCATGGGACTCTCAGTCGGTGCAAATGTGTTAGTTGCCCGTTACTTCGGAGCTAAACAGCAGAAAGACTTAACAGAGACGGTACATACGGCAATGATGTTAAGCATATGCAGTGGCATCATACTTACTGTAATCGGGATCATCGGTGCACCGTTAATTCTGGCACGTATGCAGACTCCGGACGAGGTATTCCCTCTTTCGGTATTGTATTTACGTATATATTTTATCGGAATGACAACTATGATGCTGTATAACTTTGGAAGTGCCATACTCAGGGCGGTGGGTGATACCAGACGTCCCCTGTATTATCTGTCGCTGGCAGGTGTAATCAATGTACTGCTCAATTTATTGTTTGTCATAGTTTTACATATGGACGTTGCAGGTGTTGCAACTGCAACTGCAATTTCACAGTGTATATCCGCATTTTTGATCATAAGATGTATGATCAATATAAAAGACAGCATACATCTGGAATTATCAGGTCTGCATATCTATCCAGACAAATTCAAAAGAATACTGCAGATCGGACTTCCGGCCAGTGTACAGGGAATACTGTTCTCTTTTTCCAACGTAATAATACAATCCTCCGTCAATTCTTTTGGAGCAATTACGGTTGCCGGAAATTCAGCGGCAGCAAATATAGAAGGTTTCGTCTATGTGGCTATGAACGCCTTCCATCAGGCGGCAATATCCTTTACAAGTCAGAATATAGGCGCTGCCAAGTATGAGCGGGTCAATAAAATAGCATACACAGCGGAATTGTGTGTACTTACCGTAGGAGTGGTGCTTGGAAATCTGGTAACATTTTTCGGACGACCGTTGCTTGGCCTGTATACATCCAGTGCAACAGTAATGGAAGCCGGAATGAAAAGGCTGAGAGTAGTCTGCCGGACTTATGCGTTCTGCGGTATGATGGATGTTATGGTAGGCTCATTAAGGGGACTCGGATATTCGGTAATGCCTATGATAGTATCTTTAATCGGAGCCTGCGGTCTGAGACTTTTATGGATTTTTACATTCTTCCAAATGGAACAATTCCATACCGTAACCTCGCTGTACTTAACTTATCCTGTCAGCTGGTTCATAACTTTTATGACACATGTGATATGTTTTGTTATAGTAAGACGTAAATTAGCTATGAAGTGGGGAAAATAATTATATAAAATAAATGCTTGCTTTTTTATACTAAATTAGTTATAATGATAAATGCTTTCGGGATGTGGCTCAGGTGGTAGAGCGCTACTTTAGGGAAGTAGAGGCCGCAGGTTCAAGTCCTGTCATTCCGATATATAAAAACAACTGTCTGCAATCAACAGACAGTTGTTTTTTTGTTACATAACCATTAATTTCTGTTCTTCCTGATATGAATTTATGTCATTGTCTATAAAAGCCTCAAACTCCGACTGCGGAATCGGTTTGGAAAAATAATATCCCTGCTGTATCTCGCAGCCTATTTCCGAAAGATAACTACTCTGTTCCGGAGTTTCCACGCCTTCGCACAAAGATGTTATCTGCAGCCTCTTTGCCATATCGACCATACAGGAAATAATAATCTTATCATTTTCTTTCATCCTGCCTTCACTTGCACTGGCCTCTTTCAAAAATACCTTATCCAACTTGATAGTATCAATCGGCAGGTCGCTTAATAGATTTAATGAAGAATAACCTGAACCAAAATCGTCCATTGATACCTTGACGCCCATTGAATGAAGTCCTTCTACCAGTTTCAAAGCCTTTTCCGTATTATCAATATATATACTCTCAGTAAGCTCAAATTCCACATACTGCGGCGGAATCTTGTATTCCTCAAACAACCCTTTGACATAATCCAGAATTTCCATTCTGTTAAGATGAACTCTGGATACATTTACCGAAACCGGTACTACAGGTTCACCATTTTCTATGCGGTTCGCAATAAATCTATAGACTTCCCTGTATACAAAATAATCCAACTCAACAACTTGACCGCTTTGTTCGATAAAAGGTATAAAATCATCCGGCATAACAAAACTGCCGTCCGGTTTCTGCCAGCGTACCAACGCTTCTGCACCTATAAGTCTCCGGTTTCTGGTCTCTATCTTGGGCTGATAATATATTTTGAACTCACTGTTTTTTATTGCCGTAGGCAGTGATGACGTAATTTCAACCTCTCTTTTTATGCCCTCTACCATCTTCTTGTCAAACAATACACAGCAGTCATCCTTCATCTCTTTTGCCAGCTTCCTTGCCAGATTAGCATTGGAAACGGCAGTTGCGGCGTCCAGTCTCCTGTCATCCTTTGATATAACGGAGATTCCTGTATTAAGGGTAAGTCTCTCATCCAGAAAATTCTCCCTGAGCATACTTTCTATTTTCATATTTCGCCCATATATAAGGTCACGGAATTCACTATTTGACAAATCATTATCAATGCGTGATGCAACTACAATATTATCAGAATATACTCTTGCCGCACATAGTATTTCATTATCAATTTCATTTACCTGATTAACAAATTCTCTTAACAGCATATCCCCGCGCTGATAACCATAAGTATCGTTGATATACTTAAAATGCTTAATATCAGTATAGATGATTCCAATTCTATAACCGTCCATACGGATAATCTCTTTATCCAGCTTTTCAAGAAAAGCCTCATATCTGTCTAAACCGGTTAAAATATCTTTCATTTCTGCCATAAAATTTACCCCCTTGGCAAAAAACTATACCCCTCTCACATTCTCTGAAAATGCCCTGTCATATTCCGGATAGGATTTTTTCAAGGAAACAATCTTTCCATTACTGTCTAAAAAGCAATGCTTACTTCTTCCAATCATTCTTAATTCACCGGATTCTTTATCCGTAATACGATAAGACAATTCTAAAGTAATTCCATTATATTTCTCAATTACGGGTTCTATCAGCACCGTATCCCCAAAACGCACCATTGATTTATACTGACATGAAATCTCAAGTACCGGACTGATAATACCTTTTTCTTCCATTCCTTTGTAATCAATGCCAATCTGGCTCATCCTCCTGATTCTGGCGGATTCCATCCATCTGACATAGTTAGAATGATGGATTATTCCCATTTGATCGGTCTCATAATACTGCGCCTGATATTCATAGGAATTCATCATAATTTCCTTTCAAATAAAGATGTTTAATATTTCCGTATAGATATTCTACAATTTTATGGAAAAGGTGTCAATATTTACTACAATTTATATTGCTTTTTAAATATTTACATCAGTTTATTTATCTTTCAGAATTTCCAGCAAATAATCCCACACTCTTTTTACCGAAGAAATACTCAAAACCTCGCCTGTTGTATGAATATCTTTCATATCGGGTCCATAGGATATGCAATCTAAATCCTTAATCTTACTTGAAATTATCCCGCACTCAAGTCCTGCGTGTATCGCTTCTATTCTTGGCTTTGAGCCGTACATTCTTTCATAAATCCTGACCATTTTATCTCTGAGCGGAGAATCCTGTTTATATGCCCAGCCGGGATAATCACCGCGAATCTCAACCTCCGCGCCTGCAAGGTCTGAAATTGCTTTAAGCTTACTTATAAGCGCTTCCTTGGAACTTTCAATCGAACTTCTGATAGAATATTCTAACAGGAGTGTATCTCCTGTCAGCTTCATTATTCCAAGATTGAGCGAAGTTTCTACTAAATTTTTCACATCTGCGCTCATCGCCTGTATTCCGTTGGGCATTGCCATTATATAAGATACTGCCTTCTTCATACTCTCCGGAGTAAGGCAGTTTACATAAATCTCTTCCTGTATCTCCGACGTTTCAGTTGAGGCGGTTTCATTAGTGGATGCGGTATATCCTATACCGGTTATATCTGCATAGTCTCTTCTCTCCTTTATAGATACCGTAACGCCTGAGTCCTTAATGGTAAGCTCTGTTTGTATGTCATTCTCTATCTTGCTTACAATATCAAAGCTCTCGTTAACCTCAGCCTTCTCAACAATAATCACGGCTTCGCAAAATATCGGTATCGCATTGTCAGCAAGACCTCCTTCAATGCTCACCAATGATGCCGAAGTTTTCTGAATTATGGCATCCAGTACACGTCCCATAATACAATTGGCATTACCGCCCTCTTTGATGATCTCTGCTCCGGAATGTCCGCCTTTTAAGCCACTTACCTGAATCTTTAATGTGATTCCGCGACGTTTTTCTAAGCTTACGGGTAGTTTACAATCTGCTCTTGCTCCTCCCGCACAGCTTGTAAGAAGAATACCCTCCTCTTCATTGTCCAGATTAAGCAGCCTTTTACTTTTAAGCATTGAAAGATCGATTTCCCTTGCACCATCCATCCCTGTTTCCTCACCTACTGTGATAATCACTTCCAGACACGGGTGCGGAATATCATTAGAATCCAGCAGGGCAAGGGCATATGCCACTGCAATTCCGTCATCTCCTCCAAGACTGGTTCCCCGGGCGGTAATATAATCTCCGTCTATTTCCAGGCGAAGCGGATCTTTTGACATATCAATATCACTTTCCGGTTCCTTAACGGCAACCATGTCCATATGTCCCTGCAATATTATGGGCTCCTCCGCTTCATATCCGGTCGTTGCTTCCTTTATTACAATTATATTATTCCATTCATCCTGTATACAACTAAGATTCCTTTTTTCCGCAAAATCTTTTATATAATTGCTAAGCTGCCTCTCATTTCCCGAACCGTGCGGTATATTGCAGATTTCCTCAAAATAACGAAATACCGTCTTTGGTTCAAGTCCTGTTAATACTCCCATCTTCTTTTCCTCAAAATGTTTAATCTTACAATAAGTATTATCTTATAAAATTCCATTTAAACACAAATGGAGAACAGCACTATGCTATTCTCCATTCAATATTCATAATTTATTAGCTAAGATTAGCTTTTGCAAGCTCTGTCAATGTCTTAAATCCATCAGCATCATTAACTGCCATTTCGGCGAGCATCTTTCTGTTGATATCAACATTGGCTACTTTAAGTCCGTGCATAAATTTACTATACGATAAACCGTTCATTCTTGCCGCAGCATTGATACGTGCGATCCAAAGCTGTCTGAACTGACGTTTTCTTTCTTTTCTGCCGGCATATGACGATGTCAATGCTCTCATTACGGATTGCTTTGCTACTCTGTATTGTTTTGATCTTGCGCCTCTATATCCTTTTGCAAGTTTTAAAACTCTGTTATGTTTTCTTCTGGCGTTCATACCGCCTTTAATTCTTGCCATGTCTTTTTCCTCCTTTAAATTCTAATGCATGAAAATCAAATTTACATGTAAGGCAAAATCTTCTTCATATTCTTTACATTTGTCTTATCTGTCATAGCAGGTTTTCTAAGATTCCTCTTTAACTTCGTGGTCTTCTTAGTCAAGATATGGCGTTTATAAGCTTTGTTTCTTTTTAATTTACCTGTACCGGTTACTTTAAAGCGTTTTGCAGCTGACCTGCTTGTCTTCATTTTTGGCATTTCAGAATTCCTCCTATATTTATATTAAGTTAATAAGATATCATAGGGATATCATTTATTTTAAACTGAACAAGCTTATCGCTTCTCAGCTAAAAACATAGTCATGCTCCTGCCCTCTACCTTGGGCGGTTTCTCCATTACAGCAATATCCGAAAGTGCCTCTGCAAAATCATCCAGAATATGTTTGCTGTTGTTCATATGCGTCATCTCACGTCCCCTGAAACGAAGCGTAACCTTGACCCTGTCACCTTTTGTAATAAACTTCCTGGCAGCATTGATCTTGGTATTCAAATCATTGGTATCAATATTGGGAGATAAGCGTATCTCTTTGATTTCAATGGTTTTCTGTTTCTTTTTTGCTTCCTTTTCTTTTCTGGTCTGCTCATACTTGAACTTACCGTAATCTACTATTTTACAGACCGGCGGTTTCGCTGTCGGCGCAATTTTTACCAAATCCACACCCGCTTCCTCCGCAAGCTTCAAGGCTTCCTTGGAAGACATGATTCCAAGCTGTTCTCCGTCTTCTCCGATTACTCTGACTTCTTTGTCTCTAATCTGTTCGTTAATGAATAAATCGCTAATAGCTTTTCCCTCCTCAAAAATAGCACATATACTCGCTAACTTCCCTACAAAATAAAAAAAGTAGATAGCATCTATCCACTTAATCCAAAACATAGTGTGGTACTGTTAAAGATATAAACAGCTAAATATCAATACCTTACCACTTAACAAAAAGCATATTTCCGAAACTTTCTATTATCATAAACTATGAACACCTGCGAACCCAAGCGTTGCAGGGTGAGAGTGGATACTCTGCTTTATTATTGCGTTTCCAAAACACAGTAATTTTGAACGCTTAAACACTATAACATAAGTTAACGCATATGTCAATGATTATTATGAAAAATTTTTCCAAAAATCTTGTAAAACCTTGACTAAAAAGTTATCTGAATAGTTTCCGCGCTCTCTTCAAATTCGTCCATCCTGTCATACTCATCAGTCTGGGAATATGTTATTACATAAGTCTTATCGGCATTTATTATGTACTGGAGCTGAGTAAATTCCACATCATCATTTGTATAACTGAACCTTATCTTAAATGACGCAAAATCGTTTATTTTAATTTGTTCAAACGTTTCTATGTTTAATTTGACATTATAATCATAGATCTTCTCAAGCTCTTTTTCCATATTCTGCCGGAAAGTATTTTCTGACATAAGCTGCAATGACATATCTTTATCCAGCTCTTTATAATAAATGGTAGATGCATCTATCGGATAATGCTCGTTTAAATACATTCCCGTGATATCCTCTGATTCTTCAAAACCTTTCGGAAGAGTAAATGTGCAGCTACCGGATATTTCCGTATTTTCTAATACTGATGTATCAATGTTTCTGCTCTTCAAAAGCCTGAGTGCAAGTTCTTCATTCAACTCATCGTCCGATTCCAGATATTCTTTATCGATACTGCCTAAAATATATTCCACCGTACTCCCGTAGAATAGCAAATCATCCTGCAAATCTATATCTGCCACACTTGTCTGCATAGCTTCCGATGCGTTGGAAGTCCGGGTGCAGCCGCACATCAGGATCAAAATTGATATTAAAAGAATGATTACAGTTTTTCCTTTTTTCATATTCTATGCTTTCCCGCCTTATCTCCAATGTCATTTAAAATCAGCCCATCCTCCCCCAAATAGGATTTAGGTTTCTCTGAAAGTTGAACATTCCGTTTCTTTACAGTTTGCTGCACCGGAGCCTTTTATATCAACATGTTCAGCATGACATCTATAATTACTATTATACATACAATTTATTGCTTCACAATCGATACTTATCGTCAAACTTGGATGATTCAGTGAACTTGTATAAGAATCATCCTTTCTCTGCGAAAAGCTCTCACAACAGGTATCCCTGCTGGTATCCGCATGCTGTCCGCCTACCATTATATCACCTTTACAGCAGCAAGCCTCTTCATTGTAGCAACAGTTTTCCACACCACATTTTAATAATGCCATAATAACCCTCCTGACCTATACTATTTTTTACGTATTAAAAACGCTGTCAGGATTATTATTGCCTTATGAAATTGAAATATACCACTTAAAATGCAAATTGAAATTTGTGGGGGACGGATGGAGAGGCG
>JAFLTH010000098.1 GCA_022510525.1 Lachnospiraceae bacterium
AGTTCTTATTCCCGAAAGCCGCCACATCCCCTGTTAATTATGCCCCGCCCCGACTTCGGCGCCTCTCCATCCCCCTATAAATATCATTCACTATATACTATGCAAAAATCTTCATAATATCGTTATACATTACAAACACCATAAGCATCATAAACACTACCAGTCCGGCAAAGTGTACCATACCCTCTTTTTCCGGCGAAATCGGCTTACCGCGGATTACCTCGACAAACATAAATATCAACCTTCCGCCGTCCAGTGCAGGCAGCGGCAACAGATTCAGTATACCGAGGTTTACCGACAACAGTATGACTATATTCATCATTGTAAATATTACGTAAGAAATGCCATAGGGTTTAACCTCTTCATAAGTCTCCCCTACCAACTGTGCTATCCCTACCGGACCCGAAATATCCTCTTTCTTTGCCTGACCGTGCAGAATTATAAGCAGACTCTTATAAGTTGCCTTCACCCAATAACGCACCTCATAGACACCGTATTTAAACACATCCACAGGACCGCATTTTATAAACTCTCCCGAACCTCTAAAACCTATATAATATCTGTCATCTTCACTGCTATAACGTGGAATCAGCGTTACATTCCGGGTTTCCCCGTCCCTTTTAAGCTGGATTTCCATAGCATCTCCGTTATTTAGTGCAGATATAAGGGTTATCTCCCTGTAAATACGTATTCTTTCACCATTTATCCTGACAATCTCATCTCCCGGTAATATCCCGGCTTCCTCGGCGGCAGAATTCTCCATTATATTCTGCACCACCGGCTTGTCAGAACCGTTAAATGCCACCAGAATAAGTGAAAATATAAACGCAATTATGAAATTAAACAACGGTCCCGCAAATACGGTTGCAATCCTTGCCCAGACATTTGCCGTTAAAAAACTATGCCCGTCATCTTCGCCGTTTTCTTCCTCTTGCGACGTTATACCGTCTTCCCCGTCAAAGATGCAGGCTCCGCCAAACGGCAAAAGTTTCAGGGAATACTTAGTCTCGCCTTTTTGGAAAGAAAAGATATTCGGTCCCATACCTACCGCAAATTCCAGAACCCGTATTCCGTTTCTTTTTCCTATGAGAAAATGCCCGAATTCATGCGATATTACCACTATACCAAAAACAATCACAAATAAAATAACAGTCGTTATTACTTTCATACATTTACCTTTCCTTTAATGTATTCGTATGTTTCAGCTTCCGCCTGCAAAATCTCATCTACCGACGGTGCTTCCATTACCCTATGATGCTCCATAGAATCTTCTATTAATTCCGGAATCTGTAAGAAACCGATTTTTTTCTGTATAAAAAGCTCTACAGCTTTCTCATTTGCCGCATTGAACACTGTAGGAAGACTGCCGCCCCTTTTTGCTGCCTCATAAGCCAGATACAGCCCCCTAAAAGTATCGGTATCAGGCTTTTCAAAGGTAAGCTGCCCCAGTTCAAAGAAGTCCACTCTTTTTCCTTCCATAGGTCTCCTGTCAGGATAAAACAGTGCATATTGAATCGGAAGCTTCATATCCGGCATCCCAAGCTGTGCCATAATTCCGCCGTCCACATACTCTACTGCGGAATGAATGATGCTCTGTGGATGTACTACCACCTGAATCTGCTCCAGCGCAACATCGAAAAGCCACTTTGCTTCCATCACTTCCAGGCCCTTGTTGACCAGTGAAGCTGAATCAATAGTTACCTTTTTGCCCATAGACCAGTTCGGATGATTAAGCGCCGCCTCCAAAGTCATATGTGACAATTCTTCTTTCTTTTTACCCCGGAAGGGCCCTCCTGATGCTGTCAGTATGATCTTGCTTACCCGCTCCCTGTTCTCGCCGTGCATAGACTGAAAAATTGCACTGTGTTCACTGTCTACCGGTAGAATGGAAACTCCATATTTTGCGGCAAGGGGCATTATTATATGTCCGGCGGTAACCAGTGTCTCCTTATTGGCCAGCGCTATCGTCTTTCCGTGCTCTATTGCGGCGATAGTGGGTCTGATTCCTATCATTCCCACAATTGCGGTCACTAAAACTTCCGCTTCTTTAACTGTGGAAATTTCTATAAGTCCATCCATGCCACTTACTATTTTCACCCCGGTATCCGCTACTCTGAGCGCAAGGTCTGACGCCGCCTTCTCAGTCCACATAGCTGCAATAACCGGATGAAACTCCCTTATCTGCTGCTCCATTAGTTCCACATTAGAACCTGCTGCTATTGCAACAACCGACAGCTCCGGATTATTCCTTACAATCTCAAGCGTCTGGGTTCCGATTGAACCGGTAGAGCCAAGTATGGCTATCTTTTTCATGATGATAACTATGTTCCTTTCTTAACATTTAAAAGAGATAATAACCACTATACACATAAAAGAAAATCAAAGGGGCCACAATAATGACACTGTCAAAACGATCCATAATACCGCCATGTCCTGGAATCAATTTCCCGTAATCCTTGATATTATAATCTCTCTTGATTGCCGATGCCGCCAAATCCCCTATCATAGAAATAAATGCCCCTATAGCGCCAAGAAATACCGCACCGAAAATGTTTAGTACAATCTCATCTCCGGAATAAACATTGAGGATATAGTGTGTATACAAAGCGCACAACAATGAGGAGCCGACTATGCCGCCTATCGCACCTTCTATAGATTTCTTGGGACTGAGCTTCGGCGTCATCTTATGTTTTCCAAACAGAACGCCTACACAATAAGCGCAGGTATCGCTTCCCCATGAACATAAAAACACCAAACCCAGCAGATAGGCTCCATTACCGCTAAAATCCCGAAGCATATAAAGAAAAGATAATAAAACAGGCGCATAAATAAATTCAAAGTATGCCGCCATCAATTGTGCCGACTTATATTCCGGGAATCTAAAAACATAAACAACCGTAAAGGCGAGCAAAGCAAAAATTAAATAGAACGCAATTAAAACTAAAACCTCGGGATTAAATACGTCACTAAATATTGACTCATAAAAGAAATAGAGATAATAAATAACAGTCAATATTATTCCTGATATTTCAAGAGCGTTTAATTTTTTTCCTTCCGTATGAACTGCGGTTGCTCTCGTCAATTCCAAATAAGCGTTTATAGATATAAAGAATAACATTCCTACCCATATACAACCGCCTAAAACAATTCCGCCAACAGCCAGAATTACCAGAACAATCCCGCTTAACAATCTTGTGCGAAACATAGCTTACCTCCCGTTATCACTCAGCCTTCCTCTTTAATGTTACCAAATTTTCTATCTCTCTTATTATATGATTCAATAGCCTTTTCCAATTCTTCCTTGGAAAAATCCGGCCATGCTGTTTCCGTAAAATAAAATTCCGTATAGGCAAGCTGCCACAACAGGAAATTGGATATCCGCATCTCGTTACAGGTCCGGATAAGCAAATCCGGCTCAGGCAGGCCATAAGTATCCAATGTATTCTCGAACGCCTGTTCGGTTATATCTTCTTTTTTGATACTTCCCTCTTCTACCTGTGCCACCAGTTTGCGTATGGCACGGATTATCTCATCCCGTCCGCCATAGTTAAGCGCAATTTGGAAGTGCAGTCCCGTATTATTAACCGTAGCTTTTTCAAGTTCGTCAATCCGTGATCTTATGTCATCATCCAGCTTGGACTTATCGCCAATCACACGAACACACATATTATTTTTGGCTGCTGTTTTCAGACAGGTCTGCATATAATTCCTAAGCAGCTTCATAAGCGCATCTACTTCATCCTGCGGCCTGTTCCAGTTTTCTGTGGAAAAAGCATAAACCGTCAGATACTGTATCCCCATCTTATATGCTTCTTCACAGATTACTTCCACGGTTTTGGCACCTTGAACGTGCCCGTAATTTCTGGGCATCCCCTTACTCTTTGCCCATCTTCCGTTTCCGTCCAGAATAATAGCTACATGCTGTGGTATCTTCATACCCTTTCCCTCTCTCTCAACTTGCAAAAAGGGAAAGCAGAATATATAAACTCCGCAATCCCTCAAAATTGTCATTTAAAGTCATTATTTAGACTGTCATAATTTCCTTAGACTTATCTTCCACCAACTTATCAACATCCTTGGTGTATTTATCCGTCAGTTTCTGAAGCTCGTCTTCCAGTTCCTTAATCTCATCCTCCGAGACCTCAGTCTTGGCAAGCTTTTTAAAGGCATCCATTCCGTCACGTCTCGCATTTCTGATTGCGACCTTATTATCTTCGCCTTTTTTCTTAATATCCTTGACCAGTTCTTTTCTGCGTTCCTCGGTAAGCTCCGGAAATACCAGACGAATAACCGCACCGTCATTGCTGGGTGTAATGCCTACATCGGACATCATTATCGCTTTTTCGATTTCTTTTATAAGGCTTTTCTCCCACGGTGCAATCTGAATCATTCTCGGATCGGGAACCGTAATATTTCCAACCTGCTGAATCGGAGTAGGCGTTCCGTAATAGTCCACCTTTATCCGGTCAAGCACATGCGGATTGGCTCTTCCTGCACGGATCGCCCCAAGATCCGTTACCAGAAAATCAAATGCCTTTTTCATCTTCTCATCATATGGTTTAATTCTATCATCCATTTCTGACTAAATACCTTCCTCTCGCTTATTCCTCTATCTACACAGTGACCTTTGTCCCTTTAAACTGCCCTTTTACCGTATTTACAATGCTGTCTTTCTCATTCAGGGCAAACACCCACATAGGCATCCTGTTATCCCTTGCCAGAATAGATGCGGTCATATCAACCACCTGAAGATTTTTCTCAATAACCTCATCTAAAGATATCTCATCATATTTTATAGCATTAGGATTCGATTTGGGGTCGGAGTCATATACTCCGTCCACCGACTTGGCAAGCAAGATTACGTCTGCATCCACCTCGATTGCCCTAAGCACAACTCCTGTATCCGTTGAAAAATAAGGATGCCCTGTGCCTCCTGCAAAAAATACCACCATATTCTTTGCAAAATACTTATTGGCACGGTCTTTGGAAAACAGCTTGGTAAAAGAACCGCATTCAAAAGGTGTAAGAATTGCGGTCATCATACCGACGGAACGGAAAATCTCAGACACATATATGCAGTTCATAATTGTTGCAAGCATACCAATCTGATCCGCCTTGGTTCTGTCAATATTTTCACTGGAGCGTCCGCGCCAGAAATTACCGCCCCCTATTACGATACCTATTTGAATTCCATCATCTACAAGCTGTTTTACCTGCAGGGCAACTCCACGTACAGTATCTTCATCAAATCCGGTCTTTTTACTTCCGGCCAATGCTTCTCCGCTCAGTTTCAATAGAACACGCTGCATTTTACCTTCACTCCCGTCAATATGCCAATCAACAATTACAATATTTATTTATCAAATTATTTTTTATCTTTCTTTTTCTTGATTTCTTCAAAGAAGGATGTCGGATTAATTTCTGCATAGCACTGTGAACACATACCTTCGATAACGGCACCGTTGTTAATCTGTACTGATTTGGACTTAATGTTACCCATAACAATGGCCGAAGTATCAAGTACTACCGGTCCATGCACATCGATATCACCTTTTACAGCACCTGCGATAACCGCACTGTTAGCATAAATGTTACCGATGATTACCGAACTCTGACCAATCTTTACACTACCCTGGCTGTTAATCTCACCATTGATTCTTGCGCCTTCTGCAAAAATCTCAGCGGCCTTGGAATTACCCTGAATCGAACCTGTAATATTCAATTTGCCAAGGACATCAATATTACCTGTAACAGCACCAAGCAGTTCCAAAGAACCACCTGACGTAATATCTCCTATAATTGACATTCCCTCAGTTACAACTGCGGTTTCGTCTGACGCTACTTTAGGTTGAGTATCCATAATCGTCTCCTCTCCTCCTTGCTCCTGTTCTACCTCGTTTGTTTCCAAAACTTCTTCCATTACTTCTTCACTCATGCCTTCCTGCACTTCCTCTCTCAATTCATTTACTACCCCATCGGGCGTATCGGACTCCATAGTTTCTACGGACGTCGCATCATCAGGTAATTCTACCTGAATTTCTTCTGCAAGTCCCTCTTCTGCCAAAATTGACTCATCCATCATTAGCGTCTCAACCGGTTCTTCTTCCACAAGCGGCAGTTCGCTTATGGTTTCCGCCAAAGCCTCTTCGACCATCGGTAACTCAACCGGGATTTCTGTCTGAGGTTCCTCTGTAAGCAATGCTTCATCTACACTCAGTGGTTCAACCGGCAGCTCTGCTTGAATCTCTTCCTGCAAAGACAATTCACCTGCCGTATCTGCCTCAGAATTAAAAATATCGGTTTCGGCGCTCATTGCCTCTACCTTATCCAGCATATCGCTTAACTCTTGAGAAGTGATTATGCTGCCTTGCAGTTCCTGGGCATCTCCGTTTTCCGGTAATATATCACCGGATGCACCAGGATTCTCTTCCGGCTTTAATTCATTTACAGCCTGAGAAAGGTCGTCTTTCAAATCCGAGAAAAAACCCATTCTACGATCCTCCATTCCTTATTAATTACTTATATGTTGTATCGGTTCCGTATCTTCTGTAATCGGAACGATAATAGTATCATCCATCGCCTGAATTCTTTCGATCAAAGCAGGCAAAGCCTCTACCGTAGAATTCTTATTAGAAGCATCGTGCATCAAAATGATGGCCGTGTTAAATTCGGAAAGATTCGTCAGACAATTGCGCAATATTGCATCTTTGCCGATATATCCCCCGGTTGCATCACCGGATGAAATATTCCAGTCAAAATAAGTTATGTCCTGTTCATCCAGATAACTTATAAATTCATGCATATCAACTCCGCTGGTTGCATTACTGCTCCCTCCCGGGAATCTGCAAAAACGACACCATACACCCGTCGTATCATATAAAAATTCCTGTAATTTACTCAAATCATCTGCATAGCTGTCCACAGACCGATATATCTCATTATACTTATGGCTGTATGAATGCATACCAAGGGTATGACCCTCGTCCACGATTCGTTTATATAACGCCTGATATTCTTCCTCTTCTTTTCCTACTACAAAGAAAGTGGCTTTCACATCATATTCTGCAAGAATGTCCAAAATCCGCCCTGTATTGCTGCTGGGACCGTCATCAAAAGTCAGATACACCTTGCGCAGATGTCCTTCCTGTGACGATGAACCCTTGCCGGAATTAACGGCTTCATCCGATTTGTCACGTCTGGAAACGGCAACACTGTCAGCCGTATACATATCAGTATATTCCGAACCATCGTCCCAATCCGGACCTTCACCGCCATACATATTATAAAAGGCCATGGCCTCTTCAGACTGTGAACGTAATTGCGTCAATTCATTCTGTACAACATAGAGCCGTGTACCAAGGTAAATGCATAATGCAGCAAGAATAATTGTTGCTATTACAAAGATTAAAACGCCTGATTTTTTCATTTTTAGCATTCCTAACGGGATATTGCCAAATTTTTTAACCTATTCTTATATATAATAACACATATTATGCGATACGCAAAGGAAATTTATTAAAAAGATTGGGAAAATTTTTTCGGTTTGATATAAGACTAAGATCATATGCAACAGGCTCCGGTATAAGGGGCGAGTTCAAGGCGTACGAAGTAGCCTCTGTCATTGTGGCAGACAGGACAGACCGGAGGAACCTGGGTTCCACGGTAGATATGACCGCATTCCATACACATCCATGCAGTTTCAACATCCGAGACAAAAAGTTTGCCCTGCTCGAGCCATTCAGCAAACTGTCCGAAGCGGTTTCCGTGGATTCGCTCTATTTCCGCAATTTTATTAAATGAATCCGCTATTGCGCTGAAACCCTCTTCTTCCGCTTTTTTTGCAAAATTCATATATACATCGTCATGTTCTTCATATTCGTTATGCTGTGCCATACGAAGCAGGGATGCAACATCATTGGCGATATCTATAGGATATGCCCCCGAAATCTCAATATTTTCTCCCGCCAGTTCGCTTAGATGCTTATAAAAAACCTCTGCATGCTCTTTTTCCTGGTCTGCGGTAAAACGAAAAACCGCTTCGATAACATACAGTTTTTCTCTCCGCGCCTGGCCTGCTGCAAAGGTATAACGATTTCTTGCCTGACTTTCCCCGGCAAATGCCCTCATAAGATTTTCTTTTGTTTCACTGTTTCTAAAATCCATTATTCAATTGCTCCTTTTCGTTTTTTTAATATCATCTCCCTTCGCGTTAATTTTATACTATTCCAATAAGCCCTTTATACCTTCTTCTTGAAAGATTTTTTTATAATATGCCAATTCTCCTTTTATAAGATCATCTATCACCTTCATACCCAGCAGCTCTACCGGTGCCTTATCGTCAGTAAGTATGTAACCTCCCTTTTCATAAGGTACTATCCCTGCGGATACATTCGCCAGCATTATCTGCAGCTCCGGGTCCGTAACCTTACTTCTTCCGTCTTCAAATTGTGTCAGGGCATCAGGATTCATTGAGGCAAACAGTTCCCTGTTGGTTGTATAGGGCACATCCACCGTGTATACACAATTAAAAACAGTTGCTATTGTATCTGCCAGATACTCATTTATGTTGCCCTCAGCGTCTGAATGCATATTCATATTGACTACCATTACACCGTTCTCATTAAGATGCTCCTTCACCAGTGTAAAAAATTCCACGGAAGACATCTGAAAAGGAATGGTAATATCCTGATAAGCATCCACCATGATCACATCATAAGTATCGGAAACCGCTTCCAGATATGCCCTCCCGTCATAGGTCGTTACCGGAACGGAGTCGGGAAGTTCAAAATATCTGCCTGCCAGGTCGGTAATCTTTTTATCAATTTCCACTCCTTCTATTGAAGTATTCCCATAATAAAGCCTGCACTGTTTCGCATACGTGCCGGTTCCCATACCGAGAATAAGAATATCACCGTCAATTTTTCCCGCCATTACCGGAGCTGCCATGGCATAATCGTAATACATACCGGTTGCGCCTCCGTCCTTCTTCATAATGGACTGTACTCCAAACAACACATTGGTGGACAAAATAACACTGTCGTCAGTATCCTTTACCTGAAGATAGTTATAAACCGATTCTCCTTCATATAACAAATCATTTTCCCAAAATGCAAAACTATTGGAAAAACCAAGCATACAACATATCAAAAATAATATAACGCATGTTATACATTGCTTTTTCGCCATTCCTATACTAATAAAATAAATTAAAGCAAGAATTAATAAAATACCTGCAAATATTAAAAACGTAATTGACGTACCCACATACGGAATTGTAACAAATGTGGGCATAAAAGTCCCTATAATACTGCCTATTGTGTTAAAGGCTCCAAGTGAGCCCACGGTCTTTCCGCTATCGTCCAGACTGTCAACTGTATATTTTACTAATGAAGGGGTTACTGTTCCCAATAAAAACAACGGGAATACAAAGATTATCATGCAGGCCAGAAAAGCCGCACATATAAGAAAATTATTGCTGATCGTAAATACCAGCGCTGCCGAGATTCCTATAATAATATATTTACCCAGTACCGGTATCGCCGCTATCCATACAGCCGCAATGATGATGCGGATATAGAGCCTGTCCGGATTTGGATTTTTATCCGCGCTCCTTCCTCCCCAGATATTCCCAAGGGCCATTGCTATCATGATCGTTCCGATTATAATAGTCCATACAATCTGAGAAGAGCTGAAATACGGAGCAAGGAGCCGGCTTGCGCCAAGCTCCACTGCCATAACTGACATTCCCGCAAAGAACTCTGTAATATAAAGATAATACTTATTTCTTAATATACCTTTTCTTACAGAATTCCCTGTGGGGGCTGTCACTGTTTTTAGTTCTTTCATTGTTACATTTTCCTTTATACGCTGAAATCAAACCTGCTTCCTGCTTCCGGTCTCTCTTCAGACTTTATCTGATCCCAGTCAACTGACCTGATTTTCTCAAGCAGTTCTTCTATTGAGCTTGCACTTACTGTTGTCTTCTTAGTTCTCTCATGTGAGGCAAGCTCTTCCTGTGCTTTCTTCTCCTGCTCTGTCTTTGCTTCTTTCTTACTCTCTCTGATACTGTCTATAAATTCTTTCTGTCTTTCGCCGGCCTTCTCTAATTCAGCAAAGTAAGAAACCTGACCGTCTTTACCAACAGAGATTCCGATACGTTTTACTTCATCTCCATCTTCTCCGAGCTGATCTTTTATATCCTTAAGCTGACCTACTGAATCTTCAAGTATACCTACATATTTATTCTTGGTCTCCTCATCAGCAGCCATTGCTTCCAATGTCTCAGGATCGATAAGTACACTGAACTCTTTGCTTCCTCTTGAAAGGTATTCAGCTGCCTCTTCATCATTCTCATAATCAGCTATGATGAAGTCCATATTGTTGTATGTTTTCTTAAGTTCTTCCAACAGTTTCTTAGCTTTATCGCTAAGATTTACACTACTATTCTTCTCTGCCTTGTCCGTCTTATCCGTTTTGCCGGTATTCTGTGACTTCTGTGCATTCTTAGAATTTACCGTAGAATAATAACTGTTCTGATAAGCTCCATAACCCTCGATTTTACTCATTGTGTTCGTCCTCCTTTGACTTTGCTCGAAATCCGTTTCTAATTAACTATGTCGTAATATGCTGCTATGATATTCCATCACATAATACGCATACTACTACTTATTGTGTATATCGGATTATTATGAGTTTTTCTTTAGGATAAATTTGGTTAAAAAAGCAAGATTTAATTAAAAAAACACCATCGCCTATATCCCTATAGGCAATGGTGCCTTAATATTTTACATTCCCATCTGCTTTGCAACTTCCTCGGCAAAGTTTTCTTCCTTCTTCTCAATACCTTCGCCTGTCTCAAAGCGTACAAATGACTTAATTGAAAGGTTGGCATTATTCTCCTTGGCAACCTGCTCAACATACTTAGCAACAGACTGCTTTCCGTCCTCTGCCTTTACATATACCTGCTCTAAGAGACAAACCTCTTTAAGCTCTTTGTTAAGACGTCCTATTACCGCACCTTCAATTACCTTATCAGGCTTACCTGCCATCTTAGGATCGTTCTTAATCTGCTCTGTAATGATTTCTTTTTCATGAGCCTTGTACTCTTCAGATACATCATCCGGAGATACATATTTAGGATTAAGTGCCGCAACCTGCATTGCAATGTTAGTCATTGCTTCTTTAATTGCATCATTCACTACATTGGTTGCTGCTTCAACGATAACGCCGATTCTTCCTCCACCATGTACATAAGTAACTGCACAACCGTCATTTGCGACGATTTTCTGGAATCTTCTGATGGTTAAGTTCTCGCCGATTACTGCAATTTTTTCAACCAGTGCATCTTTTACTGTCTTGGATGCATCTAAATGCCATTTTTCTGCAAGGAAAGCATCAAGGTCTGCTGCATTTGAATCAACAGCCTGTTTTGCAACAGCTTCAACATATGCCTGAAAATCTTCATTTTTAGCAACGAAGTCAGTCTCGGAGTTAACCTCAACAACTGCTGCTGTCTTATCATCCTTAACAGACACGCGGCAAAGACCTTCTGCTGCAATTCTTCCGGCTTTCTTCTCTGCTTTTGCCTGTCCGTTCTTTCTCAAATATTCAACCGCTGCATCCATATCACCGTCTGTCTCGCCAAGTGCCTTCTTGCAGTCCATCATACCTGCACCGGTCATTTCTCTTAATTCTTTTACCATTGCTGCTGTGATAGCCATTTATATTTCCTCCTGTACGGTTCAATTTAGTTTTTCAATTCTTATGCCTCTGCTGTCTCTTCTACGGTTTCCTCAGGATGAGCTTCCTCTGCAACAGTCTCTTCTGCAGCAGCTTCATCTGCCGAGCTGTCTCCAGAAACAAACTCTTCTCCCTGATTTGCCTCGATAACGGCATCTGCCATCTTGGAAACGATAAGTTTTACAGCTCTGATAGCATCATCATTACCCGGTATGATAAAATCAAGTTCTTCGGGATCGCAATTAGTATCACCGATACCGATCAATGTAATTCCAAGAGTATGAGCCTCCTGTACACAGATTCTTTCCTTCTTGGGATCAACTACGAAAATACAATCGGGAACTCTGGTCATATCCTTGATTCCGCCAAGGTTTCTCTCTAATTTATCCCATTCTTTTTTCAGCTTGATAACTTCCTTCTTGGGAAGTACGTCAAAAGTTCCATCCTCTGACATTGTTTCAATAGCTTTTAATCTCTCGATTCTGGAACGAATGGTCTTAAAGTTGGTGAGCATTCCACCCAGCCATCTTTCGTTTACATAATACATTCCACAACGCTCTGCCTCTGTCTTAACAGCATCCTGAGCCTGTTTCTTGGTTCCTACGAAAAGAATTGTTCCACCCTGGGAAGCAACTTCAAATACTGCTCTGTAAGCCTCATCCACCTTACCTACGGATTTCTGCAGGTCAATAATATGAATGCCGTTTCTCTCCGTAAAAATGTATGGAGCCATCTTAGGATTCCATCTTCTTGTCTGGTGTCCGAAATGTACACCTGC
>JAFLTH010000099.1 GCA_022510525.1 Lachnospiraceae bacterium
AACCCACATATCCAGCTTGGAAGGCTGGTGTTCTACCACTGAACTACACCCGCATTAATAATACTGCTTATTAAATTTTAATATTGCTATTACCTTTTCAAACCTACTTCGGAAACCTTAGAAATAATATCACATAATAAATCCTTTGTCAATTAAATCCTTAAAATCAATCCTCATACCTCTCCACATCCCGAAGCAGTTTAGCCCATGCATCTTCATGTTCAACATAATACAGCGGACAAAGCTTTCCGCCGCAGTCATAATGGCGCAGTATATCTTCGCTCTCTAGGTCATATTCCTGCCTAAGCCATGCAAGCAGATGAACAAGAGAATCATAAGTTTCCTGAGTAAACTGCCCGTCCTCATCCAGATAACAGCATTCTATTGAAATAGAATCGTCATTTCTGGTCATAACTGCATAGGCCTGCTCGTCAAGCGGAATGCATTGGATGATTTCGCCTTCATAGCCAATAATGTAATGGGCGCTGGCAGAACGCTCATGAGTTTCTTCCAGATTGGCAAAGTAGCTTCGATTCTGTTTGGCAGAAGTTTCGGGGTTGGCGGTATAGTGAACAAAAATATTCTTAATTTTGTTGAGCCTTGTCGCGGGTCTGGAATATTCATTGACCTCCAGCAGATCAACCTCTATTTCGGGTTCTGCTATCTTAGGTTCTTCTGCTTCATTAATTGGCTGCGTATTTATTACCGGAACCGTCTCCGGCTCACTTTCTTTAATAAAAAATTTATAAATATATCCAAATACAAAGCAGGCCAGCACAATAACAGATACAAGCATAACAAAGGCCAGCGCGCGGTAAAAATATGCGCGCCGGCGTCTTGCTTTCCTGCGTTCGGCAATATATGACTTATCCGTATTCTTGTATCTTGGACTGCCTATGATATCGATAGTTTGAGTTCTTCCGGTATTACCCGGTGCATCAAATTCCAACAATTCAAGGTCTCTGTCTTTCCTGCGTACGTTACTTTGCACTTTTATCTCACCCTCTGAGGTTATGCCTTTATAATAATAAAAATATGCTATTTTTATGAATAAAGTTTAACAGATTTATCTTTAATTAATCTCTAAAGCTTTAAATTGTGTGACTTAAAAACCATATACTTGGATATATATTATAACATACTATCTACATATTAGAGTGCAAAACTTTAGAAAATGTTTCAAAAATTCTTAATTTTCTTTTAAATAATCCAATACCCTGTTATACAATCCGGATAAATCTTCTTTGTTCGCAGAGCATGGATATAATTCTCCAAACAGTTCCTCCATATCTATTCTCTCATAATATACAGTCATTGCCTCAAAATCTTCTACTTTGACATCCGAATGATAGCTGACCTTTCCACCATCTCCACTCACCCGGAAGTTACACTGATCCAAATTTTCAATTAATGCAAACATCAATACCGCATCCATAAAGAAAGGATCATTATCTATCCGGTTAAGGTCATCTACCGGTGTGCGATAGTTCAGCGTAGCCGAATACGGCTCCTGACCTATATTAAGCTCTAAGGAAGAATAACTTAGACCATCTGCCATAGGAAGCTCCTGAGCTATCCCGGCTATTTTGGATGTACTGCCCGCATTGTTGATGTCAGTGTCACGGTTTTCTATGATGTCATCAAGTATCTTTTCTATGGATTCTATGCTCATAGATAATACAGTGACTGAATCACACAGATTAATGATTTCCTTATTTATTTCTGTCAGTTCATCCCGTATACCCTCATCTACATCTAAATTATCCGCCGGTACATAAATATAGCACACCCGGATGACTACTTGCGCGATTTTTTCATCAGGCAGCACTATTATTGACTCTTCATTTACTGCTGATGAGTCATCTATACTGTCAGTATTTGCATCATGGGCCGTGAAATTAGCAGCGCCCATACCTGAAACTCCTTCATTCGGATATTCCATAGGCTTATAGTCATGGGTTGTCACTTCTTTTTTATGGTCTTCATCCGTAATCATTTTCTCTTCAACTTGCATTCCTGAATAATCTTCATTCAAATCATAAGGTAAATTGATTATTTCACTCTCTACATCCTCCGGTGCAGGAATAGGTCCCGAATAACCGCTTGAGTTGTATGCAGTACTTGTATCTACCTCATCCTCCAGATAGTTATGATACTCATGCACGCTCACGATTTCACCGCTCATATAACTCTTCAGCATCTGATTACTTCCATAATCACCAATTACTATTATTTCCTGTCTGTCTGCAAGCGTCATTGCCTCCCCATATGTCAGTCTGGAAAAGCGTCCGATTTCAATGTCAGAATCTTTATGACAAATTATGACATCTGTGTCATTTTCTGTCGCGCAATAAATTTTTTGCGCTAAATCTTTCGGGAACGTAATCTGGAAACAATCTGTTGTAACCGTCTGCTCCCCCTCTCCTTCCAGTGTATAAACACCCTCCGGATATCTGTTATCTTCGCTTGCCTGGGTAAAGGTAAAAGCAATCAACGCTCCTACTGCCACTAATACCGGAAGTAAAATAATTGCCAGTCTGTGAGGTTTCTCAGCTATTCTTTTAATTCGCTCTTTGATGCCTTTGCCTGTGCCTGTCATTGTTGTGGCAGTGCATACTATATCCGCCGCCTTAGTCTTTTTTGTAATTAAAGAAAGCAGGGTTTTACCATAGGCAATGCGTTCCTCTTCTCCAAGCATTTTTATAGCGGATTCGTCACAGGCAAGTTCGCAGTCCCTTTTTGACAAAACTGCGGCTACCCATACGAGGGGATTGAACCAGTAAACAGCCAGAAGAATACAACGCAATGTACCCCAGAATATATCTTTATGCTTGTAGTGACAATATTCATGTGCCAGAATATGTCTGACTTTTTCTTCATCATCCGCTACTTCCTCCGGCAGATAAACGCTCTGCCTTCCCGGGAATCCATATAAACATGGAGAGGCAAGTTCTTTGGCATAATATATGGGAAGTTTATAATCCTCTCTTTCATATTTAGTGCGATTACTGCGAAGCCTTTTCATAAATAATATATTTACGGCTATCATCCATACCGCTATGATTACCATGCCCCCATACCATATACCTTTGAAAAAGTCAATCAATGTCAACCCAACCCTTCCTGCAACAAATACGCTGGTCGGACCGTCACTAAATGTATTCACCAATTGATTCACATAGGGCAACTCCCCGGCGGAAATATTAATCTGTCTCATCCGCTCCGGAAGCTGTACATAATCCTGAGCGGTTGTTTCTACCTTCTCTGCAACATTCATAATACTGATATCCGATTTCGGCAGAAGGTTTGGAAAAACCACGGTAACTGCCGGAACAATCAACCTGACTGCCACTATCAGCCAGAGCGCATACTGTAAACACGCACTTATTTTTCCCTTGCAAATCTGTCTTAGTAATATAATACACAAAATCAAAATGGAAGATGTTATAATCGCTTCTTTCATAATGAAACCCCTTTCCGTATTCTAATCCCGATATTGTTATAGATTTTACTTTTTATCGGAATCTGATTCCGCCTGCTCCAATATTTTATAAAGTTCCTCAATATCCTCTTTGGATAATGCCTTGTCTTCCACCATGGCATTGACCATCATACCGATACTTCCCCTATATACCTTATCCAGGAATCCCTTTGTTTCGCGAATAGAGACCTCGCTCTGTGACAGGAGCGGATAAAACTGCTTGGCACGACCGTTTATTTTAAAAGATACTGCACCCTTTTTTTCCATACGGTTTAGCATTGTAATGATAATATGTTTATCCCAGCCGGTGGTATCTTGTAACTCTGCGGTCAGCTCAGTAATGGTTGCAGTTTCTTTCTCCCACAGCTTATTCATGATTTTCCATTCGCCGTCAGATAAATTTACGTTAGTTAATTTTGACATTATTATTTTTCCTTCCTGACATGTATTTATTAAATGATTTAGTTGTCGCTATCGCCATTATTTTTACAATAGGTACACTTCTGTATACCCAATATAGCACATAGGTATACATCTGTCAACCATTTTCAAATAATATAATTTATAAATACAAAAATAAACCGAACACCCTACGGCGTCCGGCTATCTATATTCATATATTCTTCCACATCATCCGCTCCTACCTTGGCATATGGCAGACGAATATACTTCCCATTTTCCAGATCCAGACCACTCAGGCTCCCTCCTGTAGAAAGCCTATACGCAAGCTCAATCATCGCCTTCGCCTGCCCTTCTTTATCATTATATACGGTTCCGGCCATCTCCCCGTTTTTTACCGCTTCCAGTCCGACACTCGTTCCGTCTATTCCAACCACTACCGGCCACCTTTCCGGATTAATTTCAGCCGCTTTGAGTGCATCTATCGCACCAAGCGCCATATCATCATTGTTTGCAAGAACCAGTTCAATTGAATTACCATACTCACCAAGCATCTGTGCCATCTTCGTCTGGGCCTGCGCCCTGTTCCAATTTGCAATCGCATAGCTTAACTTTTCGACTTCCACACCTTTTTCTATAATCGTAGAAACGGAATATTCTGTACGCACAATCGCATCCTGGTGCCCGGCCTCTCCTTCCAGAACTATATACTGGAAAATTCCGTCTTCATTTTTATCGGTTTCCGGATTGCTCTTAAAAACAGATGCCGCAATCTCTCCTTCCATAATGCCTGATTCCAATGCCTTGGCACCAACATAGTACAGCCTGTCCCATCTCTCCAAATCCTCTGCTACCAACTCCCTATTAAAAAATATAACAGGCACATCATGTTTTTCCGCCATATCAATTATGGTTGTCGGCTCCGTACGGTCTACCAGATTAACGCAGATCACATTGCAGCCATCATTCAGCATAGTCTCGACCTGATTATTCTGTGTAGACTGGCTGTCTGCCGCATTATACACTTCAAGATTAATTGCAATTCCTGTCTCGGTTTCCTTATCACTCGCATACGAATTAAACCTGTCAATCAACTGCGAAACAAAAGTATCGTACTGGTCATAGACAGTTATTCCAATTTTGATGCTTTTTACTTCCTCGTCCGGAATCTCCCTTCCGCAGCCGCTTATGGATACCACTATCAGACATAATATAATACCATATATGATTAAGCTACTTCTCCATTTCATATCTATTAATTCCTCCCCAATGCGAAGTCCTTCTGCCCGGATTCGTCAGCATGCATATCCATTCTGTATTTTTACTGCACGATCGGAAACAAGACTTTCTGGTTCTCCTCATCATACATATTCACCCTATCAATAACCAGATAATCTACCTGACTATCCTCCGCTTTATCCAAATGATATTTCAGCTGATTTACTACCGACCTCATGCTCTGATAACCCAGGTTAAATTCATTCGGTACTACCAGTGTCTTTATAACCCCTTTATCCAGATAGTATACCGCCTTTTCGGAATAACCTACTCCGTATAAATAGCGGTTCTCCTCATCTTCTTCCTCATTTTCACTTCCGGTCTCACTCAATATGAAATCCACCATTCTTTCAGTCTCGTCATTTTCCAGTGCAATAAGTATATCAACCGGTTCCAACTGCTCAAACTGTTCCTGATTATTTTCATCCGTACTTTCGCCATGGGAATGCTCCCAGACAATCTCAACCGGAACATCCGCCAGACCATCCTTTAATCCCTGCAGTCTCTGCTGCATTGAAAGCCGGTTATGATTGCCGTATAGAATTCCTATCCTTTTACTGTCCAGTTCTTTGTCAAAATCTCGTTTAACCGCATCCGAAACAGCCTGTCCGATTTCTCTGTTGTCCGGTCCTGCCAAACCATATTGATTTTCAGGTCTTACATCTGACTCTAACAATATTATCGCCGGTTTTGCCGCAGTTTCCATCATTTTAAGCACACCTTCTTCACTGGAAACCATCTGTACGATAATTCCCTGTGCGCCGTTTTCCAACTCACGGTTTATTAATGCTATCTCTTCCCCGGCACTTGTTAATTTTCCCGTAGAAACATAATTCAAATCGGCATTACAATCTTTTGCCGCCTGCTCCAGCCCTTGCCTAAGTGCAATCCATCTGTCATTATTACTATCATTTACAATGACGGAAATCCGATAAGATTCTTCTTCTTTTTCGTCATTGTCCATGGCATATGAAGTCCATATAATTATCGCCATAAAGATGAGAACAAGCATGCCAAAATAAAATTTATCCCTAGTCATCGCTTTCCTCCCCTTGTATCTGCTTTATGCGTCCATCCTCCAAAAGCTCTACGGTTTCCGGGGAATACTTAATATAAGGAAGATGTATCCTTACCGTCGTACCCTCATCCAGTCTGCTTTCAATTTCAAGTCCATATAAATCTCCAAAACGGAGCCGGATACGATTATGCACATTAATTAAGCCAACTCCGGAACCCTTTTTCCGAACCCGGTCATTCTCTGTCAAAAGTGCATCTACCATTTCCTCAGGCATCCCAAGTCCGTTATCCTTTACCTCAATATAAACATCATTTTCCTTACGATATCCTATTATCTCAATCTCGCCATCGCCGTCCATACCCTCTACTCCGTAATAAATTGCATTTTCCAGCAGCGGTTGGATAATCAGCTTCACAGTGCAGCAGCCAAGTATCGCATCTTCTATACAGAATTTCACACTAAAACTGTCTTTGTAGCGTCTCTTTTGTATATTCATATAATTTTGCGCATGCTTGATTTCATCCTCAATGCTGATTATAGTCTTTCCTCTGCTTAAACTGATTCTGAACAGACTGGCAAGCTGTGTAATCATAAAGACGGCGTCATCATACCTCTCTCCCTCTATCATCCATACAATTGAATCCAGTGTGTTATATAAAAAGTGCGGATTAATCTGTGACTGTAATGCATCCAGCTCGCTTTTACGCTTTTCCTCCTGCTCCACCACAATATCATTCATCAATTGCTGCAGCTGTTCCACTGTAGAACGCAGTGTTCTGCCAAGATGCTCAACCTCTAACGAGCCACCCATATAGATATCCGGATTCATATTTCCGCTTTCCCACTCTTTGACCGATTCATTAAGTTTTTGAAGAGGTTTGGCTATTCTTGCCGACACAAGCTGATTCAGTACTATGATCATAAGCATAGCGAGAGAGACAAACAAAATCACAACCAGACGCAGGTCAGACATACCCACATTAAAGCCGCTCATCGGCACTACGCTGACAATTTTCCAGCCGGTGTAGCTGATAGTTTTTACGGTAACCAGCCTTTTCTCCCCCTGAAATTCTTCTTCTATACTTCCGTCTTCATAATTTACCGCCGCAAGATTATTCTCCTCATACAGATTTGTATAGAGCAGTTTCTGTTTAGGATGATAAATAATTTCACCGTCACCGTCCATAAGATAAACATACTCGGAGTCAGTATCGGTATTTGCCTTATTTAAGAGCTGCTCAATACTACTGTAATTCATATCAACCAAAAGTACGCCCAGAGTAGAATTTCCTCTGTTCGTCAACTCTACCGCCTGACTTAGGGATATGACCCAGTAATACCGGTAACTGGTATTGTCAAAAAGGTTCTGCACATGCGGTGTCGAAAAATGAATGTTTTCCATCTGACCTACCGCTTCGGTGAACCACTCCTGATTAACAATATCTATGTTTTCCTTTTGTGTGGCAACAGGCGCCGCCGCCACCAGTTTGCCACTGTTGGTATAACAGGCAATACTGATCAGATTGCCCTTATTTGCTTCGTATAAAAGATTCATTTCCTCATCCAGAGTATCCGTAGCAAGATTTTTATCCTTAATTACGCTGTAATACATTGCGTCAGAAATACGTCTCATGTTTCTCAGATACGTTTCCAGATTAATTGCAGTCTGATCAAGCAGCTGCTCCATATTCTGACTCATGGTATCCTCCATCCTGTTTACAAAATTGTTGTAGAGGGAGGCTCCGAGCATCCCCATACAGACAATCGATACAATAGTAAAAGAAATCGTTATCGTCATCTGAATCGACTGGGGCTTGCTGCTTTTTCTTACATATGAAATTAACCGTTTGAAATGTTCTCTTATCTTTGTACTCATACCATGAACCGTTTAAGAAATTTATTTTTCAGCTTATTCAGTCTTACTTGTTTTGTATTTGGATGGCGACATGCCAAACTGCTTTTTAAACGCATAACTAAAATAGTTTGGGTCGGAATATCCTACCTTTTGCGCAATAATATACGTTTTTTCGTTTTCGGTCAACAGTAGATTTTCCGCCTCTTCCATTCTATAGTCTGTCAGATAATTAATAAAGGTTTTTCCTGTTTCTTTTTTAAAAACCGTAGAAAAATAAGCGGCACTAACATTAAGATAACTACATATTGCCTCGATACTAAGATCCTGATCCGCATAATGTTCCTTTACATATTCTATTGCCTTAGTCACAAAGGATTTCGTATTATCGCGTCTCTCATCCAGTATATGCTTTTGTATTTTCAGACAGTTTTCCGACAGCCATTTCTCCAATGCCTCCGATGACTCTAACTGCATCGCCTGCGTATAGACATCGCTGTTTTCGCCAAAAACCTCTTCCTGATTAATCTGGTTGTTAGCACACAGCCGGAAAATTTCGGTTATAAATTCCATAATCAATATACGATATTTCTGCAGAGACATTCTGCTTCCCGCAATTTGAGCAGTAAATTTCTGAATCGCCTCTTGTAACGACTCGGCCTCACCCATTTTTATCCTTTTAATAATCTCATTAATATAGGACTCTTCCCACGGCATATCGGCATTTTCACGCGGATCTGTTTCCGCAATATTAATCGCTCTGGTTGTTCCGTATAATACACGATAGGAAATTGCGTTCTGCGCTCCCTGATAAGACATAGCCAGTGCTGCAGGCTGATTACATATCTGACCGATACCGGCAGTCACCCGGGCTTTACATACCCGCTTAGCCATCTTACATATTCTGTCCATCCTGTCTGTAAAGCGTGTGATTGATTCTTCGCTATGCAGCTGCGTAATCACAATGATATCTCCAAGATAAGTTACCACCTTACTGTCCCATTTTCCCGCAAGCTGCTCTTTAGCTAATTTCTCAACCGACATCGCAAGCAGAATCGGATCTATGCTATCCTCGCTCACCGGATTAGTAGTGCTTATATGCAGGACAGTTACTACATAATACGGTCCTGTAAATTCTATCTGATAATTCCTTGCATACTCCTCAATTTCACTTCCCTTAATCCGACCTTCAATCAAAGAAGTATAAAAATTCTCCTGAAGTACCGGAAGGCTTTCCATATAATATTCCCTGAGCTTGTCTATATTCCGTTTCTCATCCAGTTCTCTGTCAAGATTTACTTTAATACGCTCAAAGACTTCTCTAAGTTCATTTGCATTAATCGGCTTTAAAATATATTCTTCTGCCTCTATCTTAATTGCCTCTTTAGCATACTCAAACTCATCAAATCCGGAAAAAATAATAACCTTCATTGTCGGATAAAGCTCTTTTAATTTTCTGCACAGAGTGAGTCCGTCCATGTACGGCATCTTGATATCTGTCATTACAACATCTACCTGCAGCTCTTCTGCCATTTCAAGAGCTTCTACTCCATTGCGGGCATAACCGGCAACATGAAAGCCCATACTTTCCCAATCCAGTTTTTTGCGTATTACTTCGAAAACTTCTTCTTCATCGTCCACAAGTAGAACGGAATATCGATTCATGTTATATCACCCTCTTAATAATCTATTTACAAGAACTAAGATATCTTTTTAACAAAAATGCACAGAAATACGGAAAGGTGTATATATTGTCACTATATCCAATATTACTGCGCGAAAATTTAATTCCGTAATGAATATCAGAGTATTTTTTTCCTTCAATTAATGTCCGCATAGATTTAGACCTTCCGTCAACTGCCTTTACCTCAACAGGAATCAGCTCTGACGCCGTCCTGACAAAAAAGTCCTCTTCCAAAGTAGAATCTTCTCGTTTATAGTAATAAAGTTCATATCCACATTTTACTAATGCCTCACCTACAATATTTTCATAAAGTGCACCTTTATATACTCCAAGATTTTTATTCATTCTCAAATCATCTTGCGCTGCATCATCCAGCATAGCAACCAACAAACCGCTATCCGCAAAGTAGAGTTTGTACTTTGTTTCTTCATAGTTCCCTTTCAATGGAAGTTCCGGGAAATGTAGACAATGACAGATATTGATTATTCCAGCATCATTCAGCCACTCGATACAGCCTCGATAGTCTTTAAAACGAGCACCCGAAGCAACTTTGGAAATCTGAAACTTCTTATTTTCTTTTGCGAGTTGAGGAGGAATATGGTTAAATACATTTAGTATTCTTGTCTGGTCCATACCCTGCACATATTTACGAATATCCTCCCTATAGTCCAACAATAGCTGTCTTTGCGTTTCCAATGATCCTTCAAAAGTTCCCTTAGCAACGTACTCCCGAACAACAGCCGGCATACCGCCCAAAACACAATAATCTAAAAAAAGCCCTTCACATACAGATATAGTTACATCATTTAACGGAATTTGTGACTGCATATGCTTAAGCATATCATCCACAAAAGAGTTATCATATCCTTTTGCCCACAAGAACTCTTCAAAATCCAGAGAATACATTTCGTAATCAGTTTTATATCCCACACTATTGCTCTCAATTCTATGATATTGCACACCAAGCATAGAACCACTGCATATTACATCAAAATGCCCATCTATACAAAAAAATTTTAAAGCAGTGGAAAGCTCAGGAAACTCCTGCAATTCATCAAAAAATATGAGAGTCTCTCCGCTTACAAATTTCTTATAAGGATCCAGCATTGTAATATTTTTAATTATATCCTCAGCCCTATATCCGTCAGCCGTAATCATCTTATATTTCGGTTCTTCCACAAAATTGATTTCTACCACATTCTGATAATTTTGCTTTGCAAACTTCCTAATGGATTCCGTCTTTCCAACCTGACGTGGCCCTTTGATAATGAGTGGTTTTTTGTTATTATCATTTTTCCATTTTTTCAAAAAAGCATCTACTTTTCGCTCCAGATAAATCATATTAATAACCATACCTTTCTCTTGACATTTATCTGTCATTAGTATATGCCATTTCCCATAGAAAAACAATAAAAATCACAAAAATTATAGCGAATTATCATAAATAATTACAAAAAAATGATCGAATTTAATATTGTATTTTACAAAAAATGAGCGAATATATTATGCTCCATACTTATTATTCATACGTTTCCATAATGCTCCCATTATAAGTGTACACACAACTATTTCTCCAAGAGCCACGTATAAATTCACAAATATTAATACTGCCATAATCAATGTGGCTCCG
The DNA here is from genome assembly GCA_022510525.1 of Lachnospiraceae bacterium. Taxonomy (GTDB): domain Bacteria; phylum Bacillota; class Clostridia; order Lachnospirales; family Lachnospiraceae; genus UBA3282. Next base: position 11,343 of record JAFLTH010000099.1, read on the forward strand.
GCAAAGAACAGTAGAAGTTTCCCACTCTCTTTGGCATAAGCTTTTTCATCCTTGAGCGGTTCTTTGTCTTTACTGCGGATCAAACTCGCATCTTGTGAAACAAGTAGGCGTATTCCGTAATAAATACAGATAACAAAAAGAAGTAACGGAATGCCTGCCTGTTCCAAAATATACCCTAAATTCATATATAACCTCCATATGTCAATCCCATTAATGACATAACTTAATATTGCCATATGCTAAAATAGCGACTGGTAAATGTTCCAGTCGCTATTTATATATTACATTATATCATAACCTTTATTTCTTAGCGATATACTTTCTGATATCCAGTGAGATAGCAACGAAGATTACAATACCGATTGCTATGTACTGTGCGTTTGCGTCTACTCCCAAATACTGAAGAGCTGTCTTTAAAAGTTCAAATACCGCTACACCGATAATTGCGGAAGATACCTTACCGCGTCCACCTGTAACGGATACACCACCGATAGTACAAGCAGCAATTGCTTCCATCTCGTAACCGTAACCGAGCTGTACGGATGCACCGCCGGCTTTAGCACCAAGCATGAAACCTGCCAGACCATACATAGCAGCTGCCTTCATATAGATTAAAATCAGGGTTTTCTTTACAGGAACGCCGGCTACTTCCGCTGCCTGCGGATTACCGCCGATTGCATACATATATTTGCCATGGCGTGTCATATTGAAAATAAACCATGTAATAGCCGCTACGATAACCGCTATCCAAATCAGATAATTTATTCCTAAGAATTTGCCGTTAGCAACATTTGTATACTGCTTTACATATCCGCCGAGCGGCGTTGCCTTTGTATAAATTAACGAAATACCGTATACAATTTCCATCATTGCCAGTGTAGCGATAAACGGCGGAACACTGAGATATGCTATGAAGAATCCGGTAACAGTACCAAATACCGCACAAATCAGCATAACAATAATTGCTACAAGAAATACGTTCATAGGCTCCATATTCGGGAAGAATTTACCCGAGTAATCCATACGCTGTAACAGAGTACCTGCTATACAGCCGCCAAAACCGATCATACGTCCGGCTGAAAGATCACAACCCGCGGTAATAACACAGCCTGCAATACCAAGCGCGATAACCAGTCTGGAACTCATAT